>JBCAZT010000137.1:0-6178 GCA_038532855.1 Pseudomonadota bacterium | reverse complement strand
AACCTGGTAATCGTTGGGCACATAGCCTGCATCCACCGCAGCGCGTGATGCACCGATGGCGGCGCCGAGTTTGTCGGCAAGCGGGTTGATGATTTGCTCGAACGTTTCGCTGTCTTTGAGAGCGCGGCCGCCTGATACGATGACTTTTGCGCTGGCGAGTTCAGGCCGGTCGCTGGTCGCGATTTCGCTGCTGACAAAGCTGGAAATGCCAGCATCACCCGGGCCGGATGCGTCTTCGACAGATGCCGATCCGCCTTCTGCGTTCGCTTTGGCAAACGCGGTACCGCGAACGGTGATGACGAGTTTCGCGTCCGCACTTTCAACGGTCGCAATTGCGTTTCCGGCATAGATCGGGCGGGTGAAAGTCTTGGGGCCTTCGACCGAGAGAATGTCGGAAATCTGCATCACATCCAAATGCGCGGCAACGCGCGGGGCGATGTTTTTGCCCGATGTGGTGGCCGGTGCGAGGAAAGCGTCATAGCCATCCATCAACCCTGCGATCAGCGGTGCGACATTTTCAGCCAGACCATTGGCATAAGCCGCATCATCGGCTTTCAGCACTTTAGAAACGCCTGCGATCTTGGCAGCGGCTTCTGCAACAGAGCCGCAGTTTTCGCCAGCCACCAATGCAGTGACATCGCCAAGTTCACCAGCGGCAGTGACGACTGCAAGAGTGGCATCATTGACGGCTGTGTTGTCGTGTTCGACGAGAACGAGAGTGTTCATTGTGTCTGTCCCTTTCTTTCGCTGGGCCGCTTAAGCGATCCCCAGTTCCTTAATCTTGGCGACAAGTGCCGCAACGTCTTCGACCTTTTCACCCGCTTGGCGAACGGGAGGTTCGCTGACATTGGTGGTGGTGAGGCGCGGGGCGATATCGACGCCGAAATCGGCAGGCGCTTTGGTGTCCAAAGGCTTTTTCTTCGCTTTCATAATGTTGGGGAGCGAGGCATAGCGTGGCTCGTTCAAACGAAGGTCGGTTGTGACGATAGCTGGAAGGGTAAGCTTTACCGTTTCCAGACCGCCATCAATCTCGCGTTTTACAGAAACGCTGTCACCATCAACCTCAACCGTGTTGGCAAAGGTGCCTTGCGGGCGGCCCATAAGAGCTGCAAGCATTTGGCCGGTTTGGTTGGAATCGTCAGAGATCGATTGTTTGCCAAGAAGGATCAGGCCGGGCTGCTCTTCTTCAGCGATAGCTTTCAGGATTTTGGCAACGCCCAAAGGCTCCACTTCCTCGTCCGTCTCAACAAGAATAGCGCGATCTGCACCCATTGCGAGCGCTGTACGCAATGTTTCTTGCGCCTTTGCAGGGCCGATAGAAACGGCGATGATTTCCTCAGCCTTGCCCGCTTCTTTGATGCGGATCGCTTCTTCGACCGCGATCTCATCAAACGGGTTCATGCTCATTTTGACATTCGCCAAATCAACGCCCGAACCATCCGCTTTAACGCGGGGTTTGACGTTGTAATCGATCACCCGTTTGACGGGGACGAGGATTTTCATTGGAAGTGTTTCCTTTCCCTTTGATCTCTAGCCGACGCATAAGAATCGGCCCAAATATTGTGAGAGCGGCCTAACTTGCGTTTACGTAAACGTCAAGTTGGATGCGCTTCCCAAGATGAGTTTTGATAACGAGCCTTGCCAAGATCGCGGCCTCGCGTCCATTATCATTCTTGCAAGGGAGGGCTCCAGCCATGCACTTTTTGTCTCGTTTTATGGTGGGATTGGCAGCTTTGCTGACAACCCAGGGTGCTTCATCGCAAGAAACGCGAATTGGTGAAGAGGGCTTTACCTCGCCTCCTGCCAGTTTGGCGCAATTGGATTGGTTGGTTGGCCAATGGCAAGGCGAAGGAATTGGCGGTGCGCCTGCGATGGAAAGCTGGCTCGCGCCCATGGGCGGGACAATGGTCGGCACCTTTGTGCAAGAGACCGATGCAGGCGCAATTATGTTCACCGAGCATATGTATATTGTGGCCGATGACGGATCGCTTACGCTGAAATTGAAGCACTTTAATGCGGAGCTCACGAGCTGGGAGGAAAAGGATGACATGGTCACTTTCCGCCTGGTCGCGATTGAGGACTGCGCGGCCTATTTCAACGCGCTGACTTTGCGCTGCGCTGATCCGGCAAGACCGGGTGAAGGGTTGGTCGCGGCTGTGCGGATGCAAGAGGGTGGGGAGCTGATCTTCCGGTTTCACCCCGCTGCCGGATCAAATGCCAGATCATACGATTGCGATGGGACAACGGTTGAAATGAACGCCTGCCTTGCCGCAATCCGCCAACGGGCCGAGGAGCGCGAGCAGCTTTATTTTGAAACCGCGCTTGGCGAAGGTGGTTTGACCGATAGGGAGAACGATCTGCACAAGCTTATGCACGCATCGCAAGCAGCGGCGGTCCAGCATCGCGTGCAAGAATGCGGCGCGGTGTATGAGTTTTGGAAATCCGGAAGCATCCGCAACGCGATGAGCCTTCGGTGTTCTATCCGGCTAATCGATCAACGCACGCACACGATCTGGCGTAACTGGCTGACCTTTCAGGACTCGAGCGCGCCGGTCCTGCCAGAGCCGGGGCCGAGCCGATGATCCGCAAATTTTTCTTATTGGTTTCTGTATGCGTGATGGTTTCGTCTGCTGCAGTGGTCGCTCAAGAAACACGCTCAATCGACCCACAAACCCCCTCTCCTGCGGCGTCAATCGAGCAGCTGGCATGGCTGGCAGGCGACTGGCGCGGGGTTGATGAAGAAGGAAACAAGGCCTTTGAAAGCTGGCAGGGTCCAGCGGGCGGTGTAATGGCTGGCTCGTTCATCCAAATGAAGACGGATGAGGATGGCAAGGAAAGTGCTGATTGGACCGAGCACATGGTGATCGCACCGCGCGGGGACAGTTTTGGCTTTTACATGAAACCATTCTTCGCCGAGGGCTTCGATGGAGGATTCCATCTTTACCGTCTTGTCGCGATTGAAGACTGTACGATCTACTTTCACCAGGTGACGTTTCAATGCGAACGAGAAAATGGCGAGATTGTCGGCCTTACGGTCATATGGGAGACGACCGATCCATTGCCAGGCGAAAGCACTGAACCTTTTGTTTATCGATACGTGCGCGCTCGCAGCACGAAAATCAGATAGAAAAAGGCCGCCCAGTTTGTCCCAGCGCGGCCTTTATCAGTTTTCTGTATTATATCGAATTAAGCCGCCTTCTTCACCTCAGCGACAATCTTCTTCGCGGCATCGCCAAGATCATCAGCAGGCACAATCGCAAGGCCTGAATTGGCAAGGATTTCCTTGCCAGCTTCGACATTGGTACCCTCAAGGCGCACAACCAGCGGAACCTGAAGGTTTACGTCTTTGGCCGCCTGCACCACGCCATTGGCGATGATGTCGCATTTCATAATGCCGCCAAAGATATTGACGAGGATGCCCTCGACCGCCGGGTCTTTGAGGATGATCTTAAAGGCTGCCGTCACTTTCTCGGTTGTAGCGCCGCCGCCTACGTCGAGGAAGTTTGCGGGAAACGCACCGTTCAGCTTGATGATATCCATCGTCGCCATGGCAAGCCCTGCGCCATTGACCATGCAGCCAATATTGCCGTCCAGCTTGATGTACGCGAGATCGTATTCAGAAGCTTCGACCTCTGCTGGGTCTTCCTCTGTCTCATCGCGCATTTCTTCGATGGCTGGGTGGCGATAGAGTGCGTTGCCATCAAAGCTCATCTTGGTGTCGAGCACCAGCAGGTGGGCTTTGCCGTCTTCATCAGGCTTGGTCTCAACCAGTGGGTTGATCTCCAGCATATCGCAATCGCTCGCCATAAAGGCGGTGTAGAGCTGCTTGGCGAGCTTTTGACACTGCTTGTTCAAATCGCCCGTCAGCTGAAGGGCAAACGCCACGGCGCGCGCATGATGCGGCATAAAGCCCTGCGCGGGATTGATCGTGATCGTGGTGATTTTCTCAGGCGTTTCGTGCGCGACATCTTCAATGTCCATACCGCCTTCGGTAGAGGCGACCATCGCAACCTGACCGGATGCGCGGTCTACCAGCATGGCAAGGTAATATTCGCTTTCGATGTCGACACCGTCTGTCACGTAAAGGCGATTGACCTGTTTGCCCGCTTCGCCCGTTTGGATCGTCACCAGAGTGTTGCCGAGCATTTCTTTCGCGTGGCTTTCCACCTCATCCAATGAGAATGCGAGACGAACGCCGCCTTTGGCATCTTCGGGCAATTCTTTGAATTTGCCTTTGCCCCGTCCACCTGCGTGAATTTGCGCTTTCACAACGTAGAGTGGGCCAGGCAGCTTTTTCGCGCCTTCGACCGCCTCTTCGACGCTCATTGCCGCGTGCCCTGCCGGAATCGCGATCCCGTGTTCTTTGAGCAGTTCTTTCGCCTGATATTCGTGCACATTCATGCCGTTTTGATCCCTTTGATTGATTTAGCAGCCCCCACGCACTGCTATAGAGAGGTTCCCGGGGAGAGATATTCGCGAAAGTGCCTAAGCATGGATTGTCGCGCTTGAAAAGTCTCTCTGGCACCGCCACGGAATATCTTGTCATGATTGATAGGGACCGTCTTGAACAAATCATCCGTGAAGCGGGGCGCGTTGCGCTTTCGCGCTGGCCGGGCGATGGGCATGACCTGCACAGCTGGGACAAGACACCGGGCAACCCGGTCAGCGAAGCCGATCTTGAAGTGGATGCATTTCTGAAGCGCGAATTGCGTGCTTTGCTGCCCTCTGCAGGCTGGCTTTCAGAAGAGACGGCGGATGATGAAGCGCGGCTGAAAAAAGACCTTATCTGGATGGTCGATCCAGTCGACGGCACGCGCGATTTTATCAGAGGCCGCGATGGATGGGCTGTTTCTGTGGCTTTGATCAGCGGAGGCAAACCCCTTTTGGGCACCCTGTTTGCCCCGGCGCGGCGTGAAATGTTTGTAGCAGAGGCGGGCAAAGGTGCGCTTCTTAACGGCGCGCCGATTACAGCTTCCCGGCGGACCGAAATGAGCGGCGCGCGCATTCCAATCGACCAATTGCCCGAAGCGGTGAGCGATCTTGTGATTGTCAACAAACCCAATTCAATAGCACTGCGTATTGCCATGGTCGCAGCCGATCAGGCGGATCTGTTGGCGACTTTGCGATGGGGTTTTGAATGGGATGTGGCCGCAGCGGCCCTCATCGCGCGCGAGGCAGGGGCGCAGGTCACAGAAGCGTTTGGCAAACCGCTCACTTTCAACAAGCGCGATCCGCGCGATTTTGGTGTGCTGGTTTCATCACCTGCTATCCATGCCGCCGCGGCAGAACGGATTAGGCCAATGGCGACACGTTTGCGCGACCAAGGCAAGACTTAATCAATTGGCGGGGTAGGAGCAGCTTACTGAGCCCTTCCACCCGGATGATGACTCCAAATATTCATCCGGGTGGAAGGTCTACCTGTTCAAAGTAAGGTAGCAATCCAGTCACTTACCCTTCGGCCTTAACGGCCAAAAGTGAAAATTTATTGACCTTGAGCGGCCGCAACATCCGCATCGCTGATGGGGATGATTTTAATCTCTACTCGGCGATTGAGCGGTTCGTTCACATTGTCCGCTGTCTTCACACGCAATTGGTCATAGCTTTCGCCAAATCCGCGTGTTGCTAGCCGGCCACTCGCAACGCCTTTTGAGGTGAGGTAATCTGCCACCGATTGTGCGCGCTGTTCTGACAAACGCTGGTTGAGAGCATCAGACCCCGTAGTATCGGTAAAGCCATAAACATCGACAAGGCTGTTTGGATACTTGATCAGGCTTTCAGCAACCGAATCCAGCGTGGTCAAAAAGCTCGGATTGATCTCTGCTGATCCGCTCGCAAAGGTTACGCCATCAGGCAGGCGGACAAGGATAGCGTCTTGATCGCCGATTTCTTCAACATCAACGCCTGATCCGGCGGTTTGTTCGTCCAATTCTTTGATTTGATCGTCAAATTGCTTGCCGACCACAGCGCCAGCTGTGCCGCCAATGCCTGCGCCAATGATCCGCGCTGCATCGCCGCCAATCGCGCCGCCCAGAAGATAACCCAAAGTACCGCCCAAAGCCGCGCCGATCCCAGTGCGTGAGACTTTTTGTTCACCGGTGTTTGGATCGGTGACGCAAGCGCTTGTACCAAGCAATGCAATCGAGGCGGTGCTGGCCACCAAAATGCGTGATCTTTTCAT
>JBCAZT010000136.1:0-6211 GCA_038532855.1 Pseudomonadota bacterium | reverse complement strand
TCAATGTTAATGTGCGCTCTGTTTATCATGGCGCGAAATGCGTTGTCCCCTTGATGAAGCAAAAGCGCGAGGGGGCCATTTTGAATGTTGCTTCGACCGGTGCGGTGCGGCCCCGACCCCATTTGTCATGGTACAATGCATCAAAGGGTTGGGTGGCAACCGCGACCCGCGCGATGGCTGTGGAGCTCGCGGAATTTGGTGTTCGGGTCAATGCGATAAACCCCGTCGCTGGAATGACACCAATGCTCAAGACTTTCATGAAGGAAGACACCGACGAGCAGCGGCAAACCATGATCCAGACCATACCTCTTGGGCGGCTATCAACGCCGGAAGATATGGGTCATGCAGCTTCGTTTTTGTGCTCTTCACAGGCGGCTATGATCACTGGCGTGACGCTAGAGGTTGATGGCGGCCGGTGCATTTAAAAAAGGGAGCCGAAGATGAAAGATTCGTATGACATCGCTGTTGTTCCCGGTGATGGGATCGGCCCGGAAGTTATCGATGCAACATTGGCGGTCTTGGATGCGGCTTGGTCTGGTCCATCGCCGCTAAAGTTCACGAACTTTCCAGCGGGCGCAGAGCATTTCGTCGCAACCGGCGATTCATTCCCGGATGAAACATTTCGGGCATGTCGGGACGCTGACGCAATTTTGCATGGCGCAGCTGGGCTTCCCGGTGTTCTTCATCCTGACGGTACAGAAGCTGGTTTAGATTTTACATTGCGACTTCGCCGTGAATTGGACCTTTTTGCCAATGTCCGCCCTATTCGTTTGCAATCGGGGGTGTCTTCTCCGCTCGTTGGCGCAGACAAAATTGATTATGTCATTGTCCGCGAAAACAGCGAAGGTCTCTATCTGGCTCGTGGGGCGGGTGTTCAGGTCAAGAGCGATCTCGCCGTCGATACGCTGGTTCAGACGCGACAAGGGATTGAGCGTGTTGTTCGTTTCGCTTTCGAGCTGGCTCGATCCAGAGATGGTGCCCCTAAAGATGGTGTGCGCCGTGTAACGTGCTGCGATAAGGCGAACGTTTTGCGTAGCTATGCGTTTTTCCGTGCTATCTTCGACGAGGTTGCTGCTGAATATCCAGACATTGAGGCCGAACATTGCCTCGTTGACGCGATGACGGTGCATCTTGTTTTGCGGCCAGATCATTATGACGTGATCGTCACTGAGAACATGTTTGGAGATATCCTCTCAGATCTTGGCGCTGCCACAATTGGCGGGCTTGGTATGGCGCCTTCTTCCGAGATTGGCGCGGATGCCGCTCTGTTTCAGGCCTCGCATGGTTCTGCGCCCGATATTGCCGGGAAAGGCTTGGCGAACCCTTATGCGACAATTGTTGCTGCATCAGGAATGTTGGGATGGCTTGGACAGCGATTTGACGACCAAAGCCTTATTGAGAAAGGCAATATCATCAAACGTGCTGTTGCAGCGGTCTTCCAGTCTTCGGAGAATTTGAGCGCCGACCTTGGTGGCGATAAAGGCACACAACATATTTGCGACGCTATCCTGGCCGAGATCAAGGCGCTCAATTCGACGGGATTGGAACTGGAAAAGGAGCTTTCATAGACAAATGAAATGGCAGCTTTGAAGCTGGGTAAGCGCATTTCTGCGGCAATGGGTAGCAAACAGATAGGCGGTTCACACTGTGTCGCCCATGGTTAGATATTTGAGGGTTTAAGTCATAACGAAGTTTGCTTCTCTTTTTCTGACCCTGTTTCCGCTCTGGGTGTTGGTCGCAGCCTTGGCTGGACTGGTTGCTCCTGACGCGCTGTCGAGCCTTGCCACTTGGGTTGTGCCGCTCCTGATGGGCGTCATGCTGTGTATGGGCCTGACCCTCTCGATTGGCGACTTCATTGATCTTTCCAATCACAAATGGGCCTTGGTCCTTGGCATGGTCCTTCAGTTTAGTGTTATGCCGCTGCTCGCTTTTTGCATTTCGATAGCATTCGGTTTTAGCCCGGAATTGACTGCGGGCATGGTGCTGTTGGGCAGTGTGGCGGGTGGAACAGCCTCTAATGTGATCACCATGATTGCAGGCGGGAATGTCGCCTTGTCGGTATCAATGACGGCATTTTCTACTATTTTCAGCATCCTTCTAACGCCGTTACTGTTGCTACTGTGGGTAGGGTCGATAGTTGAAGTGCAAGCGGCCGAGATGTTGGACAACCTTTTTAAGATCGTGCTCATTCCCGTCGCCTTAGGTGTTCTGATCGGGCATTTCTTCAAAGGCGCTGTTGATCGGATTGAGATCGCACTGGCACCAATTGCGGTTGTTCTAGTCGTCTCGATCATCGGGATCATTGTCGCTCTCAATTCCGATCGGATATGGGATGGTGCTTTGATGGTCGGAGCGGCCGCTCTGCTCCATAATGTTTGCGGGCTGATTGCGGGATATGCGATCGCCAAATTGTTCAAATATGACCGCGTCATTGCGCGCACCATCGCGATCGAAGTTGGCATGCAAAATTCTGGCGTAGCCGCTGTCTTGGCGCTGAAGTTCTTCACACCCATGGCGGCGTTGCCTGCGGCGATGTTTAGTATCTGGCTCAATATCACCGGGTCTGTTTACGCGTACTTCTGCGCTCGTGGCGACAAGAGCGCCCAGCGGGAAAACAGGCTTGGGGAGGTGGCGTAATTAGGGCGGCCTTGTTCGCGCTATTCTCCAGCTAAATCCATGGCCAAAGATCTCGACCAATTTGACCTTAAGATCCTCGATGCATTGCAGGCAAACTCAGCATTGTCAGCTCAGCAGCTTGGCGATCAGGTGGGCCTGTCTCAACCGGCCTGTTGGAAGCGCATCAATCGCCTCACCAAAGAGGGCTATATCCGCAAACAGGTTGCGCTTTTGGATGGATCGAAAATTGGCGTTGGCACGACCGTTTTTGCTGCGGTCAAACTTGCCTCACAAGACAGCGTTAGCCTCGATGCGTTTGCGCAAGTCATCGAACGCATTCCCAACATTATGGAATGCCATGTTCTGATGGGCGAGATGGATTTTATGCTCAAGATCGTGGTCGATCAGATCCAAGATTACGAAGAACTCTATTTCAACGTTCTATCAAAAATCGAGGGAGTCGATGAGTTTCGAAGCACGATGGCCTTGTCGACGATTAAGGCAACGACCGCTTTCCCGATCAGCGTCAAATAGCGCAAAACTCTGCCCGAATTAATCATTCCATGTCTGCGAATATTGTGAATGATGATCGGCAATAAACCGTGTTTTTAAGTCGAAATAGATAAGAAAATTCGCGCGAAATGTGAGAGATTTTGAACATAGAATTTTGAATGGCGAGGCCATTCCGAGACGGTGAGTAAGTATCGATGGTGACCCAAGCGAAAAGCGGCCTCTATGTGCCAGAACCGGCCTGTAGGCCCGGCGATACGCCCAATTTCGAAGGCATGAATATCCCCAAGGCGGGGTTAACACCGCGTCCCGAACCGGATGTTGATCCGGCTGAGATTCGCGATCTTGCCTATTCGATTGTCCGTGTGATTGATCGCAATGGCAAAGCGCTCGGCCCGTGGGCTGGTTCGCTTGCAGATGAAGAGGCGCTTGGAGGCTTGAAGAATATGCTACGCGTGCGGGCGATGGACCGCCGCATGGTTGTTGCGCAACGTCAGGGCAAGACATCATTCTACATGCAATCACTAGGTGAAGAGGCGGTGCCTTGCGCGTTTCAGGCAGCGCTTGAACCCGGGGATATGAATTTCCCAACTTACCGCCAGCAAGGTCTCTTGGTCGCAGCTGGTTATCCCATCGTCGACTTGATGAACCAGGTTTACTCTAACAGCCGCGATCCGCTTGCCGGGCGGCAAATGCCCGTGTTTTATTCCTCAAGGGAATACGGATACTTCTCGATCTCGGGCAATCTAGGGACGCAATACGTGCAAGCCGTGGGATGGGCCATGGGCGCTGCGATCGCCAAAGATTCCAAGATCGCTGCTGCGTGGATCGGCGATGGAGCCACGGCAGAGTCTGACTTCTATTCCGCACTTGTATTTGCATCGACTTTTAGAGCGCCTGTCGTGCTCAACATCGTCAACAATCAATGGGCCATTTCAACATTCCAGGGGATCGCGCTGGGCGGCGCGGCGACCTTTGCATCGCGCGGGCTGGGTTTTGGAATTCCGTCGCTGCGGGTTGATGGAAACGACTTTCTCGCCGTGCATGCCGTTGCAAGTTGGGCGGCAGAGCGGGCGCGGGCCGGGCTTGGCCCAACGCTGATCGAGCATGTGACCTATCGCGCTGGACCGCATTCGACCTCTGATGATCCATCTGCATACCGGGCTATGGATGAAGCGAGCAGCTGGCCATTAGGCGATCCGATTGAGCGATTGAGAGACTATCTGATCGGTACAGGCCATTGGAGCGTTGAGCGTCACGAACAGATGGAAGCTCAAATCGAAGACGAGATCATGGAGATCCAAAAGGAGGCAGAAGGATACGGCACGCTCCATTCAGGCTCAACACCCTCGCCTAAGGATATGTTTGACGGGGTGTACAAGGATATGCCGGTCCATATTCAACGGCAGCGCCAGATGAGTGGGTTCTAATCATGGCGACGATGACAATGATCGAGGCCATTCGGAGCGCCATGGATATCGCCATGGGCCGCGATGAAAAGGTCGTGGTTTTCGGACAGGATGTTGGGTATTTCGGCGGTGTTTTCCGCTGCACACAGGGCCTGCAAGAGACCTACGGGTCTGATCGCTGCTTCGACACGCCAATAAGCGAAACCGGCATCGTCGGAACGGCCGTTGGTATGGCCGCCTATGGGTTTAGACCCTGCGTAGAGATCCAATTCGCTGACTATATGTATCCGGGCTATGATCAGTTGGTCTCTGAAGCCGCGCGTCTGCGGCATCGTTCGAACTCAGACTTCACCGCACCATTGACTGTTCGGATGCCTACCGGTGGCGGGATATTTGGCGGGCAGACCCATTCGCAAAGCCCCGAGGCACTGTTCACCCATGTTGCGGGCTTAAAGACCGTTATCCCATCCAACCCTTATGATGCCAAAGGGCTCTTGCTCGCATCGATTGAGGATGATGATCCGGTTGTCTTCTTGGAGCCTAAGCGCCTGTATAATGGACCCTTTGACGGACATCATGATCGGCCTGTGACTCCATGGAAGAAACACGCGCTCGGCGAAGTACCAGAAGACTATTACTCTATCCCACTAGGGAGCGCGGCAGTCCGCAAAGAGGGCAGTGATCTCACTGTTTTGACCTATGGAACTATGGTTCATGTTGCCTTGTCGACTGTTGAAGAGACCGGTTTGGATGCCGAAGTCATTGACCTGCGCACATTGGTGCCGCTCGATCTCGAAACGATTGAGGCTTCTGTGCGCAAGACTGGGCGCTGCATTGTCTTGCACGAAGCGACATTGACCAGCGGCTTTGGCGCTGAACTTGCAGCGTTAATCTCCGATGCCTGCTTTCATAGTCTAGAAGCGCCGGTGACCCGCGTCACTGGCTACGATGTCCCCTATCCGCACGCAAATGAATGGGATTACTTCCCCGGCCCTGCAAGGCTGGAAGAGGCGATGCGGTCTATCATGGAGCCCTGCCGTGGGTGAGTATGTGATCAAACTCCCCGATGTTGGGGAAGGCGTAGCCGAAGCTGAGCTGGTAGAATGGCTGGTCGCGGAAGGCGATCTGGTCAAAGAGGATCAGGCGCTGGGCAGTGTGATGACCGATAAGGCCAGCGTGGAGATTCCTTCGCCTGTACAGGGAACCGTCACCAAGCTTGGCGCGGAAATTGGCGATACCATTGCGGTGGGCGCGGTTTTGCTCAAGTTGGAAGTTGATGGGGAGG
The DNA here is from genome assembly GCA_038532855.1 of Pseudomonadota bacterium. Classification (GTDB taxonomy): domain Bacteria; phylum Pseudomonadota; class Alphaproteobacteria; order Sphingomonadales; family Sphingomonadaceae; genus Erythrobacter. The sequence goes on along the minus strand of JBCAZT010000136.1, from coordinate 391 downwards.
GCAACGCCTCGGAGGAAACGAGCTTTGCCGAGCCGCCCTCTGAGCCGGACGTTGAAATCGAAGCGAAGGTTACCGCTGACGAAGCCGCCGAGCCTGCACCTGCGCCTGCTTCGACGTCGCCTCCCGCCGCTACGGCACCTTCTTCCGCTCAAGCCGGTGTGATCAGCTCGTATCGCCGCGATGGTGAACGTCCATTGGCTTCGCCTTCGGTGCGCAAATCCGCTCTGGAACGCGGTATAGATCTGCGCCTCGTTCCGGGGTCTGGGCCGATTGGCCAAGTGCTCCATGAAGATCTCGATGCCTATTCTTATGCACCTGCCAAAAGCGGAAGTGGGTCTGAGCCAGACCTGAGCGTCAAAGAGGTCAAGGTTCTCGGTTTGCGCCGGAAAAT
>JBCAZT010000135.1:0-6270 GCA_038532855.1 Pseudomonadota bacterium | reverse complement strand
CGCGCTTGTGGAAGCCGTCGGAGAGATTGAAGCCGTTGTCGAGACGAGCGAAGATGACGAGGCTGACGAAGAACGCAGCTGGGTCGTCAACGTAGCGCCCACGCTTGCCAATGATCTTGAGCGGTCGCAGCTTGCGCCTTTCCAACTGCCGGTAGCAAACCCAACTGCCGTTTTGGAAGCACCGATCAGCAACCTTGGCGCTGGTGTACCCACCGCACTCACTGCGCCGGTTCTAAAGAGCAATGGTATAAACGCACCTACACTCAGTGGTATCGTAACGCCGCAAAGCATCGATCCATTTTATGGTGACATCGACCCGTTTTATGGAGACATCAATCCGTTCTACGGCGACATCGATGCATTCTGGGGTAACATCAATCCATTCTATGGCGACATCAACCCATTCTACGGCGACATTGATGCGTTCTGGGGTGACATCAACCCATTCTATGGCGACATCAACCCATTCTACGGCGATATCGATGCGTTTTGGGGCGATATTGATGCATTCTATGGCGACATCACAGCATTCAATGCCGATGACCTCAAAGCTCTCGGTCAATATGGTGAGCAGGCATCGGCGAAAGTGGCTGCGGCTGAGGCGACCTGGTCTAAGCTAATTTACTCTTTCAACAGCAGCGGCGCCGTTACTATCTCTTACAATGGCGAACCCAACCGTATTCGCGCCGCGTTGAACAATATGATCGCACACGCTGAGGCAGAATTCGGCGCTGCTTACACTGCAGAAACTGGGAAAAGCTTCCAAGATGGTTTCGTGGCCGAATTGCTTGAGCGTCATAATATAAGCCTTGGCGGTGCTCGAGCCGATAAAGAGACGCTTGCAAAGTCCGCTGCGGAGCGCGCTGCATTCTATCTCGATTTCAACGACTCGCTCCTGCAATATTCAGGCATCGACCAAGTCGATCACTGGATGGCCGCAATCAACTGGACGCCTTCTGTCACGCAAATTCAGGGCAATGGCGCAGACACTATCATCGGTATCATCGATGGCAGCTTCACAAACGACACTGACCTTTCAAACAACATCGTTTGGGCTGGTGGCGGCACGTCGTCGGTTGGCGGACACGGAGCCGGCGTTGCGAGCCTGATCGCGGGCGCGCATGACGGCCAAGGCATTCTGGGCATTGCGCCAGACGTAAACATCGCGACTTACAATCCATTTGGGCACGATCACACATCTAGCTGGGATTCAGTTGCAGAAGGCATCGTTTCGCTTCAGCCAAACGGCCTCCAGAATGCGAACCAGTTCGGTCGCACCAGCATCATCAACATGTCACTGGGCGAAAGCGATTGGACTTTGTCGCAAGGCCTCGCAGATCTTTTTGCACGCCAGGACATCGCACCGATCACTGACGATACGGTATTTGTGGTTGCAGCTGGCAATGACGGTATCGTTCAATCGGCCGATATCGATTGGGATTATGATGTCGATGCGACGCTGATTTTGGTTGGATCGATCAATCCTTTGGGAGAAATCTCAAACTTCTCCAACCAAACCGGCGACACCTGTCTTCTCGACAATGGCGTTTGCCGCGCTGGCAACGAGCTTTACAACCGTTACATCGTTGCCCCAGGCGAATTGCTGCTGGTTTCGGACGGTCAAGGCGGGGTTACGCGCCATTCCGGAACGTCTTTCGCCGCTCCGCTTGTATCAGGCGCGATTTCACTGCTGCATGATCGTTGGGAATGGCTGGCAGAGCATCCAGAAGCGACGGCTGAAATCATCTTCCGGTCAGCTCGTGATCTGGGCGCACCGGGTGTTGACGAGGTATACGGGCACGGACTTTTGGACGTGACTGCCTCACAATCACCACTCGACTTCAACAAACTGACATTCCGCCTTTACCAGCGAGTGAACGGCAGATTCACCAACCGTAATGTCTCCGTATCAGATTTGATGGGTGCCATTCCCGATTGGTGGGAAACTGACGATGTGTTCTTTACCGCTTACGAGCAAGTTGGCGATACTGAGCGCGATTTCTCAATCCCAGTTTCTACGTTCAATTATAACCGCACAACATCCGCGCTTGGTCGAGGACATGAACGGTTCCAGGATTTCGTCACACGTCGCTTCACGCGCTGGATCAATTCAGGCGGAAACGAAGCGAGCGGCAATGGCTTGCCTGGTTTCACCGAAGCGAAAACGCATGCCAACGAGTTAAACGGCGAATGGTCGCTGCGTTATGCGGCGATGGCGCCCACACTTAACAATGATGGTTCGTGGAACCCAACGCACTCCGCTGCAACTTTGACCAACCCTAACGGCAAATTCTCTTTCACCGTAGGTCACGGCCAAGGCGCGATGGCACTGGGTAACTATCGCTTCGGTGTCATGAGCGATCACGATCCCTTCACTGGCGGCGTTAACCCCGTGCTTGGCTTTGCATCAGGTGAAACATTCCTGGCAGCCGGCTACAAGCTCGCGCCGAACACAACGGTCAAAGTTGGCTACACGGAAAACCGCGAAGATTGGACTGATTTTGCAGGTAGCGATCAATCGCAATTGCAGGTTCGCCAACAGCTTGGTGACCGCCCTGCCCACGCCTTCACGCTCGATATTGAACAGCAAGTCAGCGAAAAATTCTCCGTTGGCCTGAACGTAACGAAACTGCGCGAAGTCAATGCTTTGCTCGGCACACAGTCATCTACAAGCGCTTTGCTTGGAAACGGTGCGAGCACTGAAGCGATGACTGTTTCTGCCTCATTTGATGCAGGAAACGGCTTCAGCTTCGACGTGTCGGCAACCGGCGCGAAATCAGAGACGGCTCAGGACCAGTTGTTCACAAATGCTGGTTCCGTTTGGAGCACAGCTGCCCAGTTCACCGCCACCAAACGCGGCATTCTGGGTGCCAACGACACTCTGCGTGTCTCGGTTGCTCAGCCGCTTCAAGTCGAAGAAGGTTCGCTGCAATTTGTCAGCGAAGAAGTCATCGATCGTGCAACTGGCGAAACAGGTTCCGTGACGCAAACCTTTGGAATTGAAACACAACGACGGATCACAACAGAAGCAGTTTATGCACTGCCGTTAACGCAATCTTCTGAGTTCGGTGTTTTTAGTCGCTACGTTAGCGCGGGTGATACAGCCGACGAAGCAGGATTTGTCGTCGGAGGTAATTTCAGCATCCGTTTCTGATGGTTAGATAAATTGGCTCTACAGTTCATGGATTAACTGGAGGGTGACGAAACGGAGGGATTAGGAATGGAGAGAGCTGTCGTCTCGCGCGCGCTGATGCTGCTCGCCGCTCCGATCTTGGTCGCATCCACTAGTCCGGTTGTCGCTCAATCGGCCGCCGCTGGCGATCCTTACGAGGTCGCAATCGGAAAAGCCAAATCGCAGATGATGGCCGATTCCGAATCGGCGCTTCAGCATGCGAGGGAAGCCAAATCCTTCGTTGCTGGTGATGACACGCAAGCCCGCGAAGCGCGACTAACAGCGCAATGGTTAGAGGCCGAGGCTCTGATGCGCCTCAATCGCGCAGAAGATGCAGCCCAGATCATCACCACATCGCTCACCGAAATAGAGCGCGACTTCAACGGCTCCAAACTCCATGCCGACCTGCTGCGTTCGCAAGCTGGCCTGAACGTGCGACAAAGCAAATATGGTGAGGCTCTGTCCGCCTTCCTTCGCGCCAATGAGGTTTACAAGGATCACGGCGAAGATCGCAGCCGCGCGATTATTCTCCAAAACATCGGCTCACTTTATTCAGACGCGCGCGATTATGAGCGCGTTTTGTCCTATTACAGCCAAGCAAGCGCAGTCTTCCCCGATGACCCGGCACTCGCTTTGTCAAAACACAACAATGTCGGCAACGCTCTCAAAGAGCTGATGCGCTATGAAGAAGCCGAAGCGGAATTTCGCGAAGCGCTCAAAGTCGCTGAGAATATGGATAGCCCCCTTTTAGAGGCGCGTATCCTGACAAACATTGCATCAACGCAATATCTTTCTGGCGATTATGCGGATGCAGAAGCCACCATTAAAAACGGTCTGCGCATTGCATCTGCAAGTGCCCCTGAATGGCGGCCTTTCCTTTTTGGTGTTCGGGCTCAGGTGGCTCTTGCAAGAGGCAACGAAAATCTTGCCGAGACATACATCGCTCAGACTTTCAAAGGTGAGGACCTTTCGGCGACGTCTCCATTTTACCGCGATTTTCACGATACCGCTTACCGGATCTATTCGCAGAAGCAGAACTTCGATTTGGCTCTGCAGCATTATTCGGCTTTTAACCGTATTGATAATCAAGCACGCGAACTTTCGTCAAAGGCTAACAACGCGCTGCTTTCTGCGCGTTTCGACGCGACCAATCGCGAATTGCAAATCTCGAAATTGTCGCTCGAGAAAGAGGCCAACGAAGCACGCTTAGGCGCTGCGCAGAACCAAAACTTGTTTCTTACAGCGCTCATCGCATTGGCGGTTATTGCTTTCCTACTCACCTTATTCCTCCTTCGCATGGCCATGCAAAGCAGGAAGAACGTGCAAAAAGCCAACGCCAAGTTGACGCATGTCATCCAACACGATCCGCTGACAGAGGTGTATGCGCGCGATCACTTCCGTACTCTCACAGAAGAAGCCATCACCCAAAGTATTGATGGCCAGAATTCGGCAATACTCGGTTTTATCGACCTTGATCGCTTCAAGCAGGTCAACGACGTTTACGGCCATGCCGTAGGTGATCAATTGCTCATGAAAGTGGCAGAACGGTTCCGCGAAACCGCTGGTCCAAATGCGCTTATCGGGCGGTTGGGCGGAGACGAATTTGGCATCTTAATGCCGCGTGAAATGACGATCGAAGAAGCCGCGGAGCTTGCTGATCGGATCATCTCAGAAGTGAGCGAGCCATATCGGATTGACGACTTTGAAATCTTCGTTGGTGCATCTATCGGATTGACTGAAATTACGGACAATGCATCAATCAGTGTACACATGACAAATGCCGACCTTGCGCTTTACGAAGCAAAAGATCGCGGTCGTGGCACAACCGTCGTCTACAAGCCCAAAATGCGTGAGAAACTTGAGGACCGTTCAAGCCTTGAGCGCGATCTGGAAGATGCACTCAAGAACGATCAATTGTTCGTGACCTATCAGCCGATTGTCCGTGCGAAGGGCAGCTCTGTAATGGCCTACGAAGCGCTCATGCGTTGGACCCATCCCGAACGCGGCGTTGTGACGCCTGATGTCTTCATCCCGGTTGCAGAAGATACGCGCCTGATTGATCGGCTGGGTGAATGGATGCTCCGCACAGCCTGCTCACAGGCAGCCCAATGGCCAGAGGACGTCAAGCTCACAGTCAACGTTTCTACGATGCAATTGTCGGATGCTTCCTTTCTTACAACTGTGGCGCAAGCGCTCGCATCATCGGGCCTGGCACCTAACCGCTTGATGCTAGAACTTACAGAATCTCTCGTTCTGGAAATGACACCGCAACTCGAACGGCTCCTGGCAAGCTTGAAAGAATTGGGCGTAACCCTGGCTCTGGATGATTTCGGCCGCGGCTATTCGTCTTTGAACTACGTTGAGAAAATGGACTTCTCAATGATCAAAATCGACCGAGAATTCGTCCAGTCCGCAGCAGAGGGCTCCTCACGCAGTCAAGCGGTGGTATCAGCAATAGTAGCCCTCGCCCAATCGCTCGAAATCGACGTGACCGCCGAGGGTATCGAAAAGCAATCCCAAGCCAATGCGATGGTAGAACTAGGCTGCACATGCTGCCAAGGCTATTACTATGGCCGACCCTCCCGAGTGGTCGAGAAAGAGCGCACCGAAGGTAAGCAGGTGTCTGCTTAGGTTTTGAGTTGTAAGGGTATGAAATGGTGCCAGAAGAGGACTCACAGCGATTTTCACATAGTTGAACATATTGGAATTTTTTCTCGTTATTTCACAATGCTATGCATGAAAGGCCCCCAATATAACTGAACATTGATTTTCACAATTTTGCATGTCAAAAGGTGGGCCATTGGGTGGACGCCCGTGTTCGAGTCCCAAAATGCGAAAAGGTGGGCTGTGAAGTTAAACGCGTTGACTCAGATGCGGGCCAAGAACTTGGAAGCAGGCAAGCATGCTGACGGCCAAGGCCTCTGGTTGATCAAGCGATCTAATGGCGCGGGCAAGTGGATTGTTCGCCTAGTCATTCGCGGCAAGCGGCGTGAAATGGGATTGGGCCCTTGGCCTGACGTTTCAATCGCTGAAGCGCGTGAGCGGGCTGCTGAAGCCCGAAAAGCTGTTCGTGACGGCCTCGATCCCATCGTTGAGCG
>JBCAZT010000134.1:0-6566 GCA_038532855.1 Pseudomonadota bacterium | reverse complement strand
ATGCCGAGCGCCTAATTGAGCTTCAAAATCCCATTCCAACCATTTTCAAAACCGCAAGGATCTCTCCAATGGCTGCGCAATATGCTTATGTGATGAAGGGTATGACCAAGACCTTTCCAGGCGCCCAGAAACCTGTACTCAGCAATATCAATTTACAATTTTATCAAGGCGCTAAGATCGGCATTGTCGGCCCTAATGGTGCGGGCAAGTCGACCCTGATGAAAATCATGGCCGGGATTGATAGCGATATTACAGGCGAAGCTTGGCCGGGTGAAAACATCACCGTCGGCTATCTCCCGCAAGAGCCGCAGCTTGATGAAACGAAAACCGTGCTCGAAAACGTGCGCGAAGGGGCTGGCGAGACGGCGACCATGGTGGAGCGCTTTAATGCGATCTCCGCCGAAATGGGCGATCCGGGGAATGACACCGATTTCGATGCTTTGATGGAAGAAATGGGCGTCCTTCAGGAAAAGATCGACGCGGTTGATGGCTGGACGCTCGACAACCAGCTCGAGATTGCAATGGAGGCGCTGCGCTGCCCGCCTTCTGATGCGCCTGTGACCAATCTTTCAGGTGGTGAGAAACGCCGTGTGGCGCTCACCCGGTTGCTGATCCAGAAACCATCGATCTTGCTGCTTGATGAGCCTACCAACCACTTGGATGCGGAAAGCGTCGAATGGCTTGAAAACCACCTCAAAGAATATGCAGGCGCCGTGCTGATGATCACGCACGACCGCTATTTTCTTGATAATGTCGTGGAATGGATCCTCGAACTCGATCGCGGGTCTTACTACCCATATGAAGGCAATTACTCGACCTATCTCGAGAAGAAAGCCAAGCGGATGGAGCAGGAGGCACGCGAGGAATCGGGCCGCCAGAAATCGCTCAATCGCGAGCTTGAGTGGATCAGGCAGACGCCATCTGCGCGCCAGACCAAATCAAAAGCGCGCATCCGCAAGTTTGAACAGCTTCAGGACGCACAAGGCGAGCGTAAGCCTGGCAAAGCGCAAATCGTTATTCAGGTGCCAGAACGCCTTGGCGGCAAAGTGATTGAGGCGAAGAATATCTCCAAAGCTTACGGCGATAAGCTGCTCTTTGAGGACCTGTCCTTCATGCTCCCACCCGGAGGCATTGTCGGAGTAATCGGTCCCAATGGCGCGGGTAAATCAACGCTTTTCCGTATGATCACCGGCCAAGAGACACCCGATAGCGGGACAATCGATATCGGTGACACCGTGCATCTTGGCTATGTTGACCAGTCGCGCGATGATCTTGATGCATCGAAAAACGTTTGGGAGGAGATCTCAGACGGGCTCGATTACATGCAAGTTAACGGCCACGACACGTCAACGCGGGCCTATGTCGGCGCGTTCAACTTCAAAGGGTCTGACCAACAGAAGAATGTCGGCAAATTGTCAGGCGGCGAACGCAACCGCGTGCATATGGCGAAAATGCTGAAGCAAGGCGGAAACGTGCTGCTGCTGGACGAGCCAACCAACGATTTGGACGTCGAGACATTGGGCGCGTTGGAAGAAGCCATCGAGAACTTCGCCGGATGCGCCGTGGTAATCTCACACGACCGCTTTTTCCTCGACCGCCTCGCAACGCACATTCTGGCGTTTGAAGGCAATTCCCACGTCGAATGGTTCGAGGGCAATTTTGAAGCTTACGAAGAAGACAAACGCCGCCGCTTGGGCGATGCAGCAGATCGGCCTACGCGATTGGCTTATAAGAAGTTGACTAGGTAGCGCGCAGAGGGACTAGAAGAAATCAATAGCGTCGTCGCCCCCGGGTTGATCCGGGGTCCCGCTTTTTTCAGTCGTGTGCAATAAAGTCAGCGGGATCCCGGCTCTGCGGCCGGGATGACGACGCGCTATGATATTGCACCAGCCACCTCTTTAAATTCGGCTTATTTAGTGCCGGCTAATGCTCCCCAAATCGCCCATCAGTAATAACGCGTAATTAACCCCGTTCTCCTATGCCCCCATGACAACCGGGGTTTGTGATTTGGACAACCTGCTATTTTTTCTCTCGACGCCGCTACTGATGGCGATCTTTTCGGCGGCGCTCCTCGTTATTTGGGGGCGTGATCGCGCGCGGGTGGAGAACCTTTTGCTGGGCGGCGGCTGGGGCGTGCTGGCCAGCGGGTTTACGATCTCGTTGCTCAGCCCTGGTGAATGGGGGCGGGCTATCATTGCGATTACGCATGTGCCCTACACTCTTGCGACCGTGTTGATTTGCACAGGATTGCTCGTTCGGCTCCGGATTGAACCGCCGGTCCGCGCCTTCCTTGCGGTTGCAGTGACAGGCAGCTTTGTGCTGTTCGTAACGCAAAATTTCGGCAATTCTGTCGCAGCGGACCTCTACGTCACCAATCTCACCTGCGGCGCGATTTTTGTGATGACATGCCAATTGTTTGCCCGCGGTTCGAGAAACGATGCGGTTGACCAGTTTATCTTCACGGTCCTGGTTTTAACGACTGCGCAAAGCTTTATCCGGCCAGTCCTATCATTGATGTCTGAAGGACAGCTCGCTGGCGCAAATTATCGCGAGACCACCTACTACCTCGTGTTTTACTGGGTGTTTGCTTTTGGTTCAGTTGTCTTCGGATTGTCCCACATTGCAGGTGCGATGAAAGATCAGATCCACGCCTTGAAAAAGGATGGGACAACTGATGCACTATCGGGCCTATTAGTGCGCGGCGAATTTGAAGATCAGGTCAACGCGCGACTGGCGAAAGCTAATGAGAAAAGCGTGAATGTGTCGCTGGTGGTTTGCGACATTGACCACTTCAAACAGGTCAATGACATTTGGGGGCATCAAGCAGGCGACAAAGCCATTGGCGATTTCGGGCGCATGATCACCGGTATGATCCGCGATACCGATATTGCAGGGCGTATTGGCGGTGAGGAATTTTGCGTTCTGGTTTGGAACGCGAGCGAGAAAGACGCAGCAGGCCTTGCAGAAAGGCTGCGGCACCGCGCAAAAACGCTGGCCATCAGCGAAGACAGTCTAGATGCGCGGCTTTCTGCGAGCTTTGGCGTCGTCGAAAGAAAGCGCAGCGAGGGTTATCGCTCCCTATTTGGCCGCGCTGACAAGGCGCTTTATGAAGCAAAACAGGCCGGGCGCGACTGTGTGATACGAGGCGAAGAAACGGATGTTTCCAAAGCTGAACGCAGCGAACAAAGCAGCGCTGCTGCATAGCGGGCCGCTTGGCATTTGCCCCGTCACCCTTTCAACAAGCCGCCATCAATCGCGATTTCTTGACCCGTTACATAACTTGCGCGCGGGCTTGCTAGAAACGCCGCGACCGCTGCAAATTCGGCTGGGTCTCCTATTCGCCCGGTAGGAATGGCTTCAATCGCTTTGCTGCGCATGGCTTCATCAGGAATGCCGAGGCGCTGAGCGGTCGCCGAATGGAGCGAGCGCAGGCGATCTGTGTCGATTTGCCCCGGCATTATGAGATTAACCGTCACCCCATCGGCAGCGACTTCTTTTGCCAAAGTCTTCATAAAGCCATGAACCCCTGCGCGGATCATATTGGATAGAGCGAGGCCTGGGATCGGCTCTTTCACTCCCGCTGATGTAATGGTGATAACGCGGCCAAATCCGTTGGTGCGCATATCGGGCACCAGAATGCGGGTAAGCTGCGTCAAAGTCAGCAGCATGGGCTGAATAGAGGCAAGCATGGACGCCTCATCCGTGTCCATTGCAGCAGAGGGTGGTGGGCCACCTGAATTGTTGATGAGGATATCGACACCGCCCAGCGTATCGCGCGCCTTGCTCGCGATAACATCAGCAGCGTTTCCATCGGCAAGATCAACCGCCAACATGGGCCAATCCCCATCGCACATGCCGCTTCGTGAAACGCCCAGCACGGATGCACCTTCTGCCGATAGCTCTTTGGCAATCGCAGCGCCCAGCCCCTTGCTTGCGCCAAGCACAAGCGCGCGTTTGCCTTTCAACTGGAGATCCATATCGCCTCTCTTTAAATTCTTAAGCGTATTAAGGCGATACCCAGCGCCCCTGCCAAGCGTCATCATCGCCGCGTGTGAATTGCGCACGCATATGGCCAGTATGCGCAAGATACAGCCAATCAATTTCGTGCAAAGTGACAAGCAAAACTGCAAAGTTTTCGCGCGCGGGTTCAATCTGAAAATCGGTCGGCTCCACCCCTTCCAATTCTGGCGGCAAGCCTGAATAGGGCGCATCGCTCTCAACACCCGGCCCATCGCCCATATAACAACGCCGCGCAAAGTTTGATCCATTGTCCCATGCTGTCTGCGTAATTGGGGCATCACGCAGGATTTCGCCCGTCCCGCGCGCCCTGATCTGGATTTTTGCGCCTTTATCATAGAGTAGCACCGCCATGCGCGGGTCCGCTTCGATAGGGCTGACTTTGGGCGCGCGCGTGTCTGTGTGAAAGCGCAATGTCCATGCAGCGCTGTCAAATTCGCGCAGAACCATGGCTCGCACGTCCACATCGCTGGTGACCACCGCTGGTGTATGCATTGGGGATTTGCGGTCTTTGGCAGCGCGGATCATGCGGTTCTTCGCATCACTGCGCACTTCATCAAGGCTTTCAAACATGCGCGCATGTGTGAGCGAGGCGGCGTGCTGGTCAAGCGAGAACTGCGCCAATATGAGACTGCGTTCACATTAACTGCCACAAACCTGAACAAACACCTTACCAGTGCGTTAAGGCTGAGGTCAGCGTGCTCTTTGTAACAAGCACGTATCAACAGGTAACAACGAGCCGTAATTGGTGGGGCGGCGATTTTGAAAGGCTCATAATGACAATTACCGTACTTTTAAGGGGCAGTGCACTTTCCGCCATGGCGCTTGCTTTGGCTTTGGTTGCTCCGCCCGGTATCTCCGAAGCGCAGGCTGCCGAAGCTGAGGCTGAAGCCAATTTTGAACAAAGCCGGCAGGATCGCCGCGCCAATCGATCAGCCAATAGATCAGAACGCCGCGCGAACAATCGCGGGACACGCAATCAGGCTCGCCAAGAGCGCCGTGCGCAAAACCAATCCAACCGTTCTGTCCGGCGCGAAACGGCGCGAGAGATACGTCAGGACCGAACTGCTCGGCGTAATGCAAATTCACGCACGACAGCTTCAACTCGCAATGTTCAGGCCCGTAGCAATCAAGCCCGCAACAATCAGGCTCAACGAATTGACCGCACGAGTGAACGCCGCGCGAACCGGGTAGAGCGCAATGGCAATCGCCAAGCTGCACGCCTTAACGCGAATGGACGGACAGCCGCTGCCAACCGGGTAAACCGCAACAGCGAACGCCGCGCCAATCGGATTGAGCGAAATGGTGATCGCCGCGCCGCCGCCGTGCGCAATGGTGAACGCCGCACAGCGCAAGTGCGCAATGGCAACCAACGCCAACTGCAATCCGCGCGCAATGCAGGCTTCCGCCAAGGTGTCCGCAACGAACGTCGCCGTGATGCACGCCGGAACAATGGCAATTTCCGCAATCAAGGTTTCCGCAATGGTCGCCAATACAATCGCGGCCGGGATTTCCGCCGGTGGAACCGCAGCGGCTGGCGCAATGATCGCCGCTTTGGCTGGCGTAATTATCGCCGCGCGAACCGCTCTATCTTCCGCTTAGGCCGGTATTACGCGCCATTCCGTGCGCACCGTTATAGCCGCCTTCGGATCGGGTTTTTCCTCGATAGCCTGTTCTTCAGCTCGCGCTATTTCATCAATGACCCATGGGCGTATCGCCTGCCGCCGGTCTATGGCCCCTATCAGTGGGTACGGTATTATGACGATGTCATCCTAGTCGATATCTACACTGGAGAAGTGGTTGATGTGATCCACGATTTCTTCTGGTGATCGTGTTACCCAAAACAGGAAAACCCCCGCAGGAGCGCGCTTCTGCGGGGGATTTTCTTGTCCAGCTAAAATGCCCCAAAACCGCTTGCGCCTGTAATCTGACTTGATAGATCAAGCCCCATGGCAAAGACGGCAATTATCCCAGACCAAGACGCATTGGCCCGCATGGGCAAATCTGTTCGAGAAAGGCTTTTGGCTGATCCGGGCGCTTACCGGGTTGAAACGGACAAGGCCGATATGTTCGCGATTGGCGACTTTTTATCGAAAGCCGAATGTGAACGTCTGCGGATCATGATCGATCTGGTTGCGCGGCCCTCTTCCCTGCACGAACAGGGATACGATTCCGGATTTCGCACCAGCTATTCAGGCGATCTTGATCGCGAGGACAGCTTTGTAAAAGGCCTTTCGCGGCGGATTGACGATTTGCTGGGAGTGAACCCGGTCATTGGCGAGGCTATTCAGGGCCAGCGCTATATGCCGGGCCAACAGTTCAAACCGCATAACGATTGGTTCTACACCACCGAGAAATACTGGGAGGGCGAACGCAAACGCGGCGGGCAACGCTCCTGGACAACCATGGCCTTCCTCAACGAGGTGGAAGAAGGGGGCGAAACCCACTTCACCAAGGTCGGTATCAAGATCGTGCCCAAGCCCGGCGTCTTGATGATTTGGAACAACGCGCTCGAAGACGGATCGCCCAACGAAGGCACAATGCACGCG
>JBCAZT010000133.1:0-6581 GCA_038532855.1 Pseudomonadota bacterium | reverse complement strand
GCCAACACAATATGGCCGTCCATGTGGTTGCAGCCGAAGGCTGGCATCCTGGCGTCATCGGGATTGTGGCTGGTCGCATCAAAGAAAAAACTGGCAAACCTTCGATCGTGGTTGCGCTGGGTAGTGTTGAGCCGACCGGAAAGGGATCAGGGAGATCGATCAGCGGTGTTGACCTGGGCGCCGCCATTATTGCAGCGCGCGAGAACGATTTACTCGTAGCAGGTGGGGGCCATGCCATGGCAGCGGGCCTTACGATTGCGTCGAACAAACTGGATGCCTTTGCCAATTACCTCAATGAACGACTGACCTCAGATGTTGAGAAAGCAAGAGCGACGCAATCGATGAAGCTTGACCTTTCCCTCGCGCCGGGTGGGTTGACGCCCGATCTCGTCAACACTCTCGATGCTGCCGGACCGTTCGGCGTAGGATGGCCAGCACCGCGTGTTGCGGTTGGTCCAGTCAAGGTCATCAAAGCCGATATAGTGGGCAAAGACCATCTGCGTGTAATCGCCGCAGGAAGAGATGGAAAATCGTTCAAAGCTATCGCTTTTCGAGCAGGTGAGACAGAAATGGCGCAAACCATCCTTCATCGCAGCAAAGACCGTCAATTCCACTTCGCGGGGCGTGTAAAAATTGACGATTGGGGGCCAAGGCCAGCTGCCGAATTGCATCTTGAGGACGCAGCTTTTGCAGACTGATTTATTGCTATAGACTGCCCTCCGCGGGAAAAAAGCACAAGCTTGGGCGCCGAAGGGCTTGACCCCTCCACTCGACACCCCTAGATGCGCGCTTCCGCAAACGAGCGTGGCCCGTTCGTCTAGCGGTTAGGACGCGGCCCTTTCACGGCTGAAACACGGGTTCGATTCCCGTACGGGTCACCACTTTTCACTTATCGCACTAAGGTCGTTTTGGAGCAGTGCAGTTTGCTTCAAAGCTTTGCATGCCCCTTCGCAGGTTGTAGAGGGCATTCATGGGCTCCAGCCAATCAATCCCTATTGCCGGTATTGTGCTGGCCTGCGTTACGATTGCCGCGCTCATTGTCCTGGGTGTCGACCCGATAATCTCGGTGTCCGTTCTTACCGTTTGGGTAGGGTCGCTCTTGCTCGCGGCAGGTCGCACAATTGAGCAGCCAACTGTTGTGGTTGAACAACCAATGTCAGTGGCGTCGATGCGCAAATTGGTGGAAAACTCATCGACACCTATGCTCGTGACAGAACACAATTCGATTGCTGCGGCGAACAGAGCCGCGCGCAAAATGCTAGGCCAACATATAATAGGACAGGACGCTCGGGTTGCATTTCGCCAACCCGATGCAATTTCTTTGTTTGCGCAAGAGAGCAACGGCACAGCAACCATTCGCGGACTTGTGCGACGTCAGGATATTTGGCGGATCAACCGTCAAGCAATCGACGAAGATCTGGCGATTATCGAGTTGATCAATCAAACCGCCGAAGCCGATATCAGCCGGGCGCATACCGATTTTGTGGCCAATGCCAGCCACGAATTGCGCACACCCTTGGCTGCAATTCTTGGATATGCGGAAACTCTCAATGAAAATGCGGACAATCTCGATTCGCCAACATCCAAGAAATTCCTCGTCACCATCCAACGCGAAGCTCAAAGGCTTCAAAGCTTAATCAGTGACCTGATGAGCCTTTCGCGAGTGGAAGCCGAAAAGCACGATGCCCCCCGAGAGAAAATCGCTTTGGCAGAGGTGGTTGAGCGTGCGGCACGCGATGCAGCTGGGTCCAACAGGATGGAACAGCTTGCCTTGGAGCTCAAAACAGATCCCTATGTCCGTGGCGATAGCAGCCAGCTCGAACAGGTCATTCGCAACCTGGTGGAAAATGCGCTAAAATACGGAGAGGAGGGATCAACTGTCACCGTGACATTGGACCGAACCCGTGAAGGCGAGGCGCGCATTTGCGTGCAGGACCAAGGGGAAGGCATCTCCCCTGAGCATTTGCCGCACTTAACGCGGCGCTTTTACCGAACCGACCCCGGTCGAAGCCGAGCCTCTGGAGGCACTGGTTTGGGTTTGGCGATTGTGAAACATATTGTGGAGCGCCACAAAGGTCGGCTCGACATTGAAAGCGAATTGGGAAAAGGGACGCGGATAACCGTCAGAATACCCACAGCCAAAGTTGATCTATCACCGGCCCTAGTCTCGAAAGGAGCATCGGGAAGCAGCCTGGAAAAGGAAGGTTCTTGAAACTGTCTTATTTCCTCAACATGCGCAGTGCATAGCTCCAACCTAAAGGGGGTTGGGCAATTTGCATCATTCAGACTAGAAGCCCTCTCCAAACGAAATCCAAGTCCACGGGAAGCCGACCAAATTCATGTCGCCAATTACGCTGATCATCATTGCGATTGGGCTTGGTCTGGCTGGCTGGTTGGCTGGTAGAGCCAAAGCTTGGAGCTTCCAAAAGGATGTTCCGAATACCCGTCCGGTCGCTCGCCCGGTCTATCACGCATGGTACGTTGCGGTATGGGTGGTTGTACCCGTGCTCGCTTTCGTTGCGATCTGGTCTATTGTTGCGCCGCAGCTTGTCACCCAAAGCGTATTGGCTTCGCCAGGTGCACAAAATCTTCCAAATTTCGGATTTGAGCGTGAAGCTTGGCTTGCAGAAGCACAAGCCGTGGCAAGCGGGCGCGCGCCGGGTGTTTTTAACGAAGGCGCGGATGCGTTGGTGGAACCCTTCCGAGAAGCCATGAGCCGGTACAATTGGATCGGCATCACACTGACACTCGTGATTGCTTTTGGAGGAGGCGTCTTTGCTTTCCTTCGAATTCGCCCTGATTTTCGCGCCCGGACAAAGGTAGAGCGCACGGTGATGATCATGCTAATGCTCGCATCTCTCGTCGCGATCCTTACAACGTTTGGCATTTTTGCAAGTCTGGTTTTTGAGACCATTCGCTTTTTCGGAATGGTCTCTCCAGTTGACTTTCTTTTCGGCACTTTCTGGTCGCCCGACCCAATGAGCAATCCGGAAAACCCGGACGGTTCGCGCTATGGTGCAATACCTCTATTTTGGGGCACCATTTTTATTGGTGCGATTATCGCGATGATCGTCGCGATACCGTTGGGTTTGATGAGCGCGATCTATTTAACCCAATATGCAGATCCCAAATTGAGAGCATGGGTCAAACCCGCGCTTGAAATCCTCGCGGGCGTGCCGACCGTTGTTTACGGATACTTCGCAGCTCTCACCGTGGCCCCGGCTATTCGCGATGCCGCGCTAGCTCTGGGTATGACCAACCCTTCTACCGAAAGTGCATTAGCAGCGGGCGTTGTGATGGGGGTGATGATCATTCCTTTTGTCTCATCGATGGCGGACGATTCGATCGCCGCTGTGCCCAGCGCAATGCGGGATGGTTCATACGCAATGGGGGCGACGAAATCTGAAACGATCAGGCGGGTTCTTTTCCCGGCAGCCCTCCCCGGAATTGTTGCGGGTATCATGCTGGCTGTCAGCCGCGCGATTGGTGAAACCATGATCGTAGTTATGGCAGCATCGACCGCTGCTAATCTCAGCGCCAATCCGCTAGAGCGAATGACCACTGTTACCGTGCAGATCGTAAAAATGCTCACGGGCGAAGGTAGCTTTGATCATCCAGCAACGCTGAGCGCATTTGCTTTGGGTTTTGTTCTATTCCTCGTCACGCTAGCATTGAATTTCATCGCGCTGCGCGTCGTCAAACGGTTCAGGGAGGCGTACGATTAATATGGCAAGTATCGTATCACCAAACGCTTCTGCATCAGCTACCGAAATGCGCCCTACCCGCACGCCTGCTTTTGAAAAACGGCTTGCCAAAAGATATCGGTCAGAGCGGATTTTCAAACTGCTCGGTCAATCGGCGATTGTGTTTTCGGTTGCGGTGCTTGTCTTTCTGCTGGGCAATATGCTGATCAACGGCATTAGCGGCTTTCAGCGCGCAGAACTGACCGTTCCCATAGACTTTCCCGAAAGCGGCCTGATTGGCGATGAGGTCTCGTTAACGGCGCCAAGCTCTGCCCAAGTTTTGGAATTGCAGGGCCTACCGGAAATCGTGGAACGCTATGCAGCTGAGACATTAGGCGAAGAAGGCGCGTCGCAGCTGAGCAGAGATGCATGGCGCGACGTGGCCGAAGCTTTGCGGTCTGACCCTTCTTTGATTGAACGAACAGAGACGTTCAAGCTACCCACAACATCAGAGCTCGCAAGTGGATTGAACGGCGATGGTTCGCCAGAAATTCAATCATTAGCACAGCAGCTTTCCCAAGATGGAAAGCTGGCCGAAAACTGGGACTGGGGTTTTCTTTCACGATCTGACGCCACCAGCCCTCAACAAGTCGGCATTTGGGGCGCGCTGAAAGGCTCGATCCTTACGATGATTGTGACCTTGCTTCTGGCATTCCCAATCGGCGTTTTGGCAGCGCTATATCTTGAAGAATATGCGCCAAAGAACCGCTGGACCGACTTGATCGAAGTCTCGATCAACAATCTTGCTGCCGTGCCATCGATCATTTTCGGCCTTTTGGGACTAGCGGTATTTTTGGCCATTTTTCCAAACTTCCGCTCTGCACCCATCATTGGCGGCATGACGCTTGCCCTTATGACCATGCCTGTGATCGTCATTTCTGGTAGGAACGCCATTAAAGCCGTGCCGCCGTCGATACGCGATGGAGCACTGGCTGTCGGCGCTTCACCCGTCCAAGTGGTTTTTCATCATGTCCTGCCGCTCGCTTTGCCCGGCATGTTAACAGGCACTATTATCGGTATGGCTCGAGCCCTTGGAGAAACCGCACCCTTGCTGATGATTGGGATGAGAGCGTTTGTCGCAACCCCGCCCGATAGCTTCACATCGCCTGCCACAGTGTTGCCTGTTCAAATTTTCCTTTGGTCAGACGAAATCGACCGAGGCTTTGTCGAGCGTACCAGCGCTGCAATCATTGTCCTTTTGCTGTTCCTCTTACTGATGAACGGCCTCGCCATTTACCTGCGTAACAAATTCGAGAAATCCTGGTGACAGTTATTCACGAAAATATGGAAGACACCGGCGCCAAAATGAAAGCGCGCGATGTCTCGGTCTATTATGGTGACAAGAAAGCGATTGACGAAGTTTCAATCGATGTATCACCCGATTATGTGACCGCTTTCATTGGCCCTTCAGGCTGCGGAAAATCGACGTTTCTGCGCTGCTTTAATCGCATGAACGATACAATTTCGGTTGCCCGCGTAACAGGCAACATCGAACTCGAAGGCGAAAACATCCTTGATGATACGATGGATGTTGTGCAGCTTCGCGCACGGGTTGGGATGGTGTTTCAAAAACCCAATCCCTTTCCCAAATCGATTTACGAAAACATCGCTTATGGCCCTAAAATCCACGGCCTTGCCGAGAAGAAGCCTGATCTTGATGTGATCGTTGAAAAATCGCTCACCCGCGCTGGCCTTTGGGATGAGGTTAAAGACAGGCTAGAAGATTCCGGTACAGCGCTTTCCGGCGGCCAGCAGCAAAGGCTTTGTATCGCGCGGGCTATTGCCGTTGATCCCGAAGTCATACTGATGGACGAACCCGCCTCCGCGCTTGATCCCATTGCAACGGCAAAAATTGAAGAACTGATTGATGAGCTTTCGGGACGCTATGCTATCGTCATCGTCACCCACTCTATGCAACAGGCCGCCCGCGTGAGCCAACGCACCGCTTTCTTCCACCTCGGCAAAATGGTCGAATACGGTCCCACATCAGACATCTTCACCAATCCGATTGAACAACGCACCCAAGATTACATCACTGGGCGGTACGGCTGATGGCAGAACATACGGTCAAAGCTTTTGACGAAGACATCACGCGCCTGCGTGGCTTAATCGCAGAGATGGGCGGCCTTGCTGAAGTTGCCATTCAAGAATCGCTGGATGCCATGATCCGCGGCGACGAAGAACTGGGTGACCGCGTGGTTGCGCGCGATGCTAAAATTGATGCTCTCGAAGCCGAGGTTGACCGGCTAGCAGTCCGTATCATAGCCTTGCGCGCGCCAATGGCGGATGATCTTCGCGAAGTCATTGCAGCCCTAAAAATTGGCGGAGTGGTTGAACGCATTGGCGACTATTCCAAAAACATCGCAAAACGCGTCGGTATGATTGAAGGCCGAGACCGGTTCGAACCTCTCACTTTGCTCCCCGCAATGGGCGAGATCGCGAGCGAGATGGTCCACGATGTGCTTACTGCCTATGCCGCACGCGATCCCAGCCTTGCGCGCGAAGTCATTGCGACCGACGCGAAAGTAGACGCGTTCTACAACAGCATCTTTCGCAACCTTGTCAGTCATATGGTGGAAAATCCGGCGACCATTTCGAGCGCGGCGCAGCTTCTGTTTGTCGCTCGCAATCTGGAGCGGATTGGCGATCATGCGACCAATGTCGCGGAAATGGTGCACTTTGCCGCGACCGGAACGTATCCGCCCGAAGAAGACCGCTGATCGTCCTACGAACGGCTTTGGCGGTGCTTGTGGAAAACCTTGAGCGCCAAATTTCATCAAATTGTAGTCAAGCTGAAACACATAGATAGCGAAGATGCCTTGTGTTGGCATAGGAGAC
>JBCAZT010000132.1:0-6690 GCA_038532855.1 Pseudomonadota bacterium | reverse complement strand
CTTTGCCGGTAACCGGGCTTTCAATATCGATCGTGGCCTTGTCGGTCATCACATCGACTAGGTGCTGATCTTCTTCGACGCTATCGCCAACAGCTACGTGCCATTCGACAATCTCAGCTTCCGCTACGCCCTCGCCCACATCGGGCATATTGAATGTGAATTTTGCCATTTTGCCAACTATCCTTGGTGCGCAGCGTGCGCTTGAGAGGAGTTGCTAACTTGACCAACTTGACACTTTTCCAACACTGCAAATCCTCCTTATCTATCTGTTTTTAAGCTATAAAGGTGTCAAAAATTAAGTTGACACTTTTCCAACCTTTTCACTGCCCTCAAAGGCACTCTATTCCCCAACTCTGGCATCCAAAAGCACCTGTAGGAAAGCTTCAAACCTCGTCTAATCGCTCAAGATTTTATCAATTGCCTCACCGATCCGCACGGGGCCGGGAAAATACGCCCATTCGAGGCTGTGGGGATAGGGCGTGTCAAAGCCAGTTACGCGTTCAACGGGAGCTTCGAGATGGTAGAAACAGCGTTCCGTAACGAGGGCAGACAATTCCGCGCCAAATCCAGATGTTCGGGTCGCCTCATGCACAATCAAGCACCGTCCCGTTTTCTTCACCGAAGCCTCAATCGCCTCGATATCGAGCGGGACAAGCGTGCGTAGGTCGAGAATGTCCGCATCCACGCCCTTTTTCTCGCACACGGCCTCAGCCACATGGACCATCGTGCCATAAGCAAGCACAGTTAGCGCATCGCCTTCGGTCACTGCACGCGCTTTGCCCAGTGGGATTTTGTAATACCCCTCAGGCACGTGCGCGTCGGGGTGTTTCTTCCACGGCTCGACGGGGCTGTCATAATAGCCTGTGAAGGGACCGTTATATATCCGCTTAGGCTCAAAAAAGATCACCGGATCATTGTCTTCAATGCTCGCGATCAACAAACCTTTCGCATCATAAGGCGTTGCCGGGATTACCGTTTTGAGGCCCGCGACATGGGTGAACAAGCTTTCAGGTGATTGCGAGTGCGTCTGGCCCCCAAAAATCCCCCCACCAAAAGGGGACCGCACGGTCATCGGCGCGATATATTCGGTTGCCGAACGATACCGCAGGCGCGCGGCTTCCGAAATCAGCTGGTCGAGGCCGGGATAAATATAGTCGGCAAACTGAATTTCCGGCACCGGGCGAAGGCCATAGGCGCCCATCCCCACAGCAACGCCGATAATCCCGCATTCCGAAATTGGCGTATCAAAGACGCGGGTTTTGCCGTGCTTTTCCTGAAGACCAGCGGTGCAGCGGAACACCCCGCCAAAGTAACCAACATCTTCGCCCATAACGATCACATCATCATCGCGCTCAAGCATAACATCGAGCGCTTCGTTGATCGCCTCGATCATATTGATCCGCCTGCTTACCGCGGGGGTATCTTGGGTATCGCCTTCAACTGGTGTGGGCGTTTTTGTTTGAGCGCTCATTTGCCAGCTCCATCCATTGGGTGATGGTCGGGCCATTTGATTTTGCGTTCGCGGGTCGCTTGCTCGGCCTGTTCTTGAAGGTGCCAAGGCAAATCTTCGAACACGTCTTCGAACATGGTGTGGAACGGGTGATGCAGGCCGTGGCCTAGGATTCCGTTCTTTTCGGCCTCTTTTGTTGTGGCCTTCACTTCCTCGGCGCAGGCTTTATCCATCGCAGCCTGACGGTCTTCATCCCATTCGCCAATCGCGATCAGGTGGTCCTTTAGTCGCATCACCGGATCACCCAGCGGCCATTCCTCGCGTTCTTGAGCGGAACGATAACCGGATGGATCATCTGATGTAGAATGCCCCTCTGCCCGGTACGTAAAGTACTCGATCAAAGTCGGGCCATGGTTAGCCCTTGCCCTGTTCGCCGCCCATTGCTGCGCTGCAAAGCAGGCAAGCGCATCATTTCCATCCACTCGCAAGCCAGCAAGGCCATATCCCAAAGCGCGCGCAGCAAAGGTCGTGCGTTCCGCGCCAGCAAAACCGGAGAAGCTGGATATCGCCCACTGATTGTTGATAACATTGAGAATAACTGGTGCATTATAAACAGTCGCAAAGGTGCAGGCGCTGTGGAAATCGCCCTCGGCAGTGGAGCCCTCGCCTACCCATGTGGCTGCAATGCGGCTGTCACCTTTGCTGGCCGATGCCATAGCCCAACCGACAGCTTGCGGGGTTTGTGTCGCAAGATTGCCGGAGATGGAGAAAAAGCTGTGCTCTCTGCTCGAATACATGATCGGCAGCTGGCGACCTTTCAGCTTGTCGCCTTTGTTCGAATAGATCTGGTTGATCATCTCAATCAGCGGATATCCGCGCGCGATCAAAATGCCCTGTTGGCGATAGCTCGGAAACACCATATCATCGCTGGCAAGCGCCATAGAGGCTGCCACGCTGGTCGCCTCTTCGCCAGTGCATTTCATATAGAACGATGTCTTACCCTGGCGCTGCCCGCGAAACATCCGCTCATCAAAAGCGCGAACCATCGCCATATGGCCAAGCATGGTGCGAAGCGTATCGGGATCAAGCTTAGGGTCCCAGGCCCCGTGCGCCTTGTTGTCATCGCCAAGCACACGGACCAAGCCGTACGCTAGCTCTTTCATATCTTCAGGCTTGGTCGCTTCGTCAGGGCGCGCCTGATCGCCAGGGGCGCCAATATCGATGTCAGAGAAATCCGCTTTATCACCGGGCCGGAATTTCGGCTCTGGCACATGCAAAGCGAGCTGTGGGCGGTTACCTGAAGAATTGGCCTTATCGGCCATAAAGCGCTCTCCCAAAACGGTGTTGGGATCGCTGGGTATGTTAGCAAAAACCGCCGGTCAAGCGCGGGAAACTACACCGCAACAGGTGCCTTAATCGGGGGCATTGGCGCGTAATCTTTCACTTCAAAATCGGTGATTTGGTAATCGAAAATTGTTTCAGGCTTTCGCGTGATTGCGAGAGTCGGTGTGCCTTGGGGTGTGCGAGTCAGTTGTTCTTCGATCAAATGCGCGTGATTGAGATATAGGTGCACATCGCCTCCCATCCAAACAATCTCGCCCGGCTTCAACCCTGTCTGATCCGCCATCATCCGGGTCAACAACGCCGCCGACCAAAGGTTAAACGGTAGGCCCAAAGCCACATCGCAGGATCGCTGGTACAATAGGCAATT
Organism: Pseudomonadota bacterium; assembly: GCA_038532855.1. Lineage (GTDB taxonomy): Bacteria > Pseudomonadota > Alphaproteobacteria > Sphingomonadales > Sphingomonadaceae > Erythrobacter. The sequence goes on along the minus strand of JBCAZT010000132.1, from coordinate 3,529 downwards.
CAGCCGTTCGCCAGCTACATGGAATTGATACGTCTTATGGCAAGGCGGTAAAGCCATCCGATCAAGCTCCGCGACATTCCACCCTTCGATAATGTGGCGGCGACTGCCCGGATTGGTCCGCAGGCTTTCAACAGCTTCGGCGACCTGATTGATGCCGGGGCCGCGCTCATACAATCCATCTTTGCGGTATTGGTAAGTGGGCCAATCAACCCATTGCTTGCCATAAACAGGGCCAAGATCACCCCATCGTTTTGCAAAGGCTTCATCATCCGCGATACGTTCAACGAAATCATCGAGGCTGATCTTATCGCCCGTCTCTTTGACATAGCGTGCATGAGGCCATTCATTCCAAATCTTCACCCCTTGCAGCACCAGCGGGCGGATATTGGTTTCACCCGTTAAAAACCACAGCATCTCGCGCGTCGCGGTTTTCCAATAAACCCGTTTGGTGGTGAGCAGCGGCATCACACCATCCGCCAGATCATAGCGCAATTGCGCCCCGCAGATAGACCGAGTGCCTACACCTGTGCGATCAGAACGCTCATCGCCCTCCTCCCAAATCCGCCGCATCAAATCGAGGTACTGCCATTCAGGATGGCCATCGCCTTGAAGTTGAGAAGGGATAGTTTCGGGTGTTTGCAGAGTCGCCATAGGCCGAACTATAGGGCTCAATGCCGCTCTTGGCACCCCGCCCATCCACACTTATGCGCTGTGGCCATAGAACTCGCTTTTCACTCGAATAGACGAGTACGGGACATTCAGATGATCTCATTCCAGTTGATCGATCAAACGATAGCCTGAGCAACAAACCCCAACGCCACCGTCATGACGCCCAGCCCTGCTGACAATTGCACCCGCAGGAGCAAAAAATCGCGCGCGCTGTAGCCCAAAGCGCGGTCGACCGCCGGTGAAAGGGCTATAAACGCACCCAGATACATCAGCGCAGGGCCCGGCCATTCCCAACCGAACGTCCATGGCAAAAACAGCGCCACTGCCAAGAGGCTAGGCATGACGGCAATGCAATACGCCCCTGCACCCGCTTTGCCCGCCTGAATGGCTTGCCCCCACCATACGCCTCCTAGAAAGCTGAAAATCGCAGCGGCATAGGCAAACCCGCCCGCAATTGCGGTGTAGCTTAATTCGTGACCGCTCAATGCCAGCCCCAAACAGATCGCCTGCGGTAGCAATCCGGCATAACCAAGCCAGCGCGATGCGGGTGTCAAAGTTACGGCAGTGTCGTTGATTTCCTCGTCCATGGCATCACAAGCGCATGGGCGCGCGCGCGGTTCCCGCTTGCACTCAGGAACACGCGCCACCACTTGGAGTTTGTTTGAAAAGCCCTCTTTCAAAATGCCCCATAATCAAAAGGCAGAACCAACCCAGTGTCTGACGACTTTTCCGATCTTCCTGAAACCGAACGGCCCAGCCCTACCGAACGCAATGCAAGATCACGCCAACGCGCTGTGCCTGCGGGCCGCGTCTCGCGCATTGCAACTTTTGGAAAGCTCGTGGGTGGCGTTGCCGGCGGTATGGCCGCAGAGGGCGCACGGCGATTGACCAGCGGAGAAACCATTTCTCGCCGCGATCTCATTCTTACACCCGGCAATGCCAAACGCCTCACAGAGAGGCTTTCGCATTTGCGCGGGGCCGCGATGAAAATGGGGCAGATGATCAGCCTTGATGCAGGCGAATTTCTGCCAGAAGAATTGGTCACAATCATCGCCACTTTGCGCGATCAGGCGCATTTTATGCCAGCCAAGCAATTGGACACTGTCCTCAAATCAGAATGGGGCAATGATTGGCGCAAGCAATTCCGCTGGTTCAACCCGCGCCCGATTGCCGCTGCCAGCATCGGCCAAGTGCACAAAGCGCTGACCCGTGACGGGCAGTTGCTGGCGATCAAAGTGCAATATCCAGGCGTTGCCAAAAGCATTGATAGCGATGTTGATAATGTGATGACATTGCTGAAAGTCGCAGGCTTTGCCCCGCCTGAACTGGAAGTCGACAAATTGCTGGCGGCGGCCAAACAACAATTGCACGAAGAGGCTGATTACGAACGCGAAGGCGAGCAATTGGAGCTTTACCGTGAAAAGCTTGAAGGGGTTCCCGGCTTTGTCGTCCCACGCCTCCATAAAGAACTGACGCGTGGTTCTATCCTTGCGATGTCATTTGAAGAAGGCGTTGATATCGAGGAATTGGGCAAGGAACCTGCTGAGCGCCGCGATGAAGTCTTTGCGCGCCTTCTCCGCCTTGTCGCGCGCGAATTGTTCGAATTTGGCGTGATGCAAACCGATCCCAATTTCGCAAATTTCCAATATCGCCGCGAAACGGGCGAGATTGTGCTTTTGGATTTTGGGGCCTGCCGCCCAGTCGATCCTGATGTTGCCAATGGATATCGCAAAATGCTTCAAGCAGGGCTCGTCGGCAATCGCGATGAAGTACGCCAGGCAACGCTGGATGCAGGATTTATGCAGCCCATCGTGGTCGAGAAGCATGGCGAACGCGTCGATAAAATGATCGATATCGTCATCAACGAAATGCGCCGTGATGCGCCTTTCGATTTTGGCGACCGCTCTTTCATCCCCGAATTGCGCGAAGAAGGGTTTGAGATCGCGCAGGATAAAGACACATGGGCTTTCCCCCCGATTGAAACGCTGTTTGTGCAACGCAAAGTGTCCGGCACAGCGCTTTTGGGCGCTCGGCTAAAAGCGAAAGTGAATGTGAAGCGGATCACTGAAGACGTGCTGGCGACCACGCAGCCGATGAATGCCAAAGCCGCCTGAACCATTGCGACCAAGTTCAAAATGACCGAAAGCGTGAGGCATGCAAAATCGTACCGACCGTCAGCCGGCCCTTCTTTTCGTTTGCCTAGGCAATATTTGTCGTTCTCCCTTGGCAGAAGGCGCGATGCGAGCCGCTGCTGAGCGGGCAGGATTGGACATCGAAATCGATAGCTGCGGGACTGCCGCCTATCATATTGGTTCAGCGCCCGACCCTCGCTCCATCGAAGTGGCCGCTGGACATGGTGTGGACATTTCTGGCCTAGCCGGCCGGCAGCTGACGCAAGAGGACTTTACCCGCTTCACCCATATCTTTGCGATGGACCACCAAAATTTGCGCAACATCAAAACCGCTCGTCCGCCCAAGGCCAGGGCTCAGGTGATGTTGCTCATGGATATGGTGCCGGGCCGCGAAGGCGAGGCGATTGCTGATCCGTATTACGATGGCGATGATCAGTTTGAGATCACCTGGGCCGATGTAAACGCCGCTGCAGAAGCTATTATCGAAAGCCTATCCCCCGCGTAACAATTGCACGCCCCAGTCGCGCTCGAACAAATAGAGCAGAATGCGCGCGGCCTCGCCTCTATCGGACGTCAATCCGCCATCATGCTCTATGAGCATCCGCGCATCGGCATGGGCAATAGGGAGCAATTTTTGCACTTGATCGAGGTCCGCAATCCGAAAAGCGGCCTCGCCTGATTGGCGCGTGCCCAGCAATTCGCCCCCACCGCGCAATTCCAAGTCTTCC
>JBCAZT010000131.1:0-6762 GCA_038532855.1 Pseudomonadota bacterium | reverse complement strand
AGGAGACTGAGAGCTCATGTCCGCTAAATTACTTCTTGTCGAAGATGATCCGGCTCTATCGGAATTGCTGGAATACCGGTTTCAGAACGAAGGATACGACGTCCGCTGTACCAGCGATGGCGATGAAGCCTTGGTTCTGGCAAGCGAAGATGTGCCTGATCTTATCATTCTCGATTGGATGATCGAAGGCACGAGCGGTATCGAAGTGTGCCGCCGCTTGCGCCGCGACAAAGAGACCGCGCATGTCCCGATCATCATGTTGACCGCACGCGAGGCAGAGGATGACCGCGTGAGAGGGCTTGAAACAGGTGCTGACGATTACCTGACAAAGCCATTTAGCCCGCGTGAATTGCTCGCCCGCGTGGCTGCGGTTATGCGCCGCATCCGCCCTGCCCTTGCTGGCGAAACCATCGAAGTGGGCGATATCAAACTCGATCCGGTTGCGCACAAGGTGCAACGCCGGGGCCATTCGCTTCAATTGGGGCCCACGGAGTACCGTCTGCTCAAATTCTTTATGGAAAGCCCCGGCCGAGTGTTCAGCCGTGGACAATTGCTTGATGGCGTCTGGGGCACTGGCAGCGATATTGAGCTGCGCACAGTAGATGTCCACATTCGCCGCTTGCGCAAAGCAATCACGGTTGACGGCACAAAAGATCCGATCCGCACGGTGCGGTCCGCCGGTTATGCTTTAGAGACGACATAGAATCTTATCTGCACACACCCACCCATCTTTGGTCTTGATCAAAGTGAAAATGATCAGCGTGCGCTGCATTGAAATCAGGCGATAAAACTGTCGTGTAAACGCCGCAGGCTTCATCACGAATGCGGCGAAGAAAACGCCTTTCGTCTTGCGCCCCATTCCAGCTTTCGAGCAGAGTAATGCGCCTGCCATCAGCTAACACAAACGCCGATATATCGATGGCGTTGGCGGTAGCGTGTTGGCTCCATCCACCACCTGATCCAGCACCTCGCATCCGGCGACAATTGTAAGCGCCCATATGCTCCATGCGCAAAAGCTCGCTCCCAAAGATTTCGCGCGCGGCAGGCTCCACACTTTTGCGCCGCCACATTTCCAGGGCAGCCGCAACAGGACAAGTGACCGCAGGCGTATTGGGCGCGAGCGGTATTTGCATAAGCTGCGTTCGATCAGGCCGCGCACACGCCCCCTCGCCCACAGGCTCTAGCGCTGAATATTCCACCCCGCTCCGTTCCAAAACCGCCCTACATTGTCCAACATCATCGCGCATCGCTGCCAGTTTTCGCGCTGTCGCCATGCCTATGGGGTCACTGATATCGAGCGGCGCCCAAGGGTTATGCTGAGGATTGGCCGCAAGCCACCTCCAACCTGCGAAAAGCACGGCTGCCGCGATTGCAATGAGAAGGAAATATCTTTCAAATCGAAAGAGCGCTTTACCCCTTTTTCCTGCGCGCTTTCTTCGTGATCTAGCCATGCTGCCCCTTAATGAAAATCGCGCGATTTCGGCAAGATACGATGATTGCGCGGATGCCCTTTCACATTGGGTAGCTGATCAATGATCTCGCGCACCTGAACGGGGCTTTGAGCGTTCTGTGCATCCTCTTCACCCAAAGCAATAGTCGCACGGCTCGCGGGCATTTTATGGCTACTAATGGGCGAATTGACATGGTCTGCGCGCGCAATTGGGGCATTCAGCATATCATCCGACAGCGCATAGAGTTTATCGGTTGCATCGGTCATATGATGCGCGATCACGTGGATAACCTCATCATCATATTCCACACGCCCACGCACTTCCATAAGCCGCGCGCCCATCACCACTTTGCGTTGTTTCTCTTTTAAATCTGGCCACACAACAAGATTGATAACGCCCGTTTCATCTTCGAGAGTGATAAAACACACACCCTTGGCGCTACCCGGCCTTTGACGAATAAGCACCACGCCTGAGACCTGCACCATTGAGCGAAACTTGCGGTTCCGAAGATCGCAGGCTCGCACAAATCCGCGCTCTGCCAAACCCGCGCGCATAAACGCCATGGGGTGCGCTTTCAGGCTCAATCTTGTGGTCTGGTAATCGGCCACCACTTCTTCCGATAGGGGCATAGTTGGCAGATGAGTGTTCGTTTTTTCCGCGCCTTCATCGCGCTCATCCGCAGCACGGAACAAAGGCAAATCAGGCCCCGCAATTAAACTGCGCGCATCCCACAAGGCCTGCCTGCGCGATAAGCCAAGCGAGGTAAAGCAATCCGCGCTGGCAAGCCGTTCTATATGAGCAGGAGAAAGCCCGGCACGCTCTCGCAGTTCAGCGACGTCTTTGTATGGGCCGTTTTCGGCGCGCTCTGCGATCAATTGCGCTGCGATGTGTTCGGGCAGACCGTCAATTTGCCTTAGACCCAAACGCAGAGCGATGTGCTTGTCTTGGCGGCCTTTATCTCTAGTCTTCTCTGCTGTTGTTTCGCGCAGAGATCGCTGAGGAAGCAGAGATGCAGAGTTAGAGCGAGCGCCGCAGGCAATCTTCTGATTTGCCCACCCTCCATCAGCCGAACTGTCAGAAGGGAAAGCCGGCTGCGCCGCAGGAGCAACCTCTCTGCGTCTCTCTTCTACTCTGCGGCCTCTGCGCAAAACCAAATCCGCGCCCACATCCTCCAAAGTGCAATCCCACGCACTCAAATTCACATCCGCTGCCAGCACCTCAACCCCATGGTCTCTCGCATCTCGCACGATCTGTGCCGGTGCGTAAAAGCCCATGGGCTGAGAATTCAAAAGCCCGCAGGCAAAGGCCGCTGGGAAATGGCATTTGAGCCAGCTCGATACATAAACGAGATGCGCAAACGATGCCGCATGGCTTTCGGGAAAGCCGTATTCGCCAAAACCTCTGATCTGATTGAAGCATCTTTCGGCGAAGTCGGGATCATAACCGCGCGTCACCATGCGCCCGACCATCATATCCTGCAATTCATCCACCATGCCCCGGCTGCGGAACGTCGCCATGGCTTTGCGCAGGCGATTGGCTTCGAGAGAGGAGAATTTGGCGGCATCCAGCGCGATTTTCATCGCTTGCTCTTGGAAAATGGGCACGCCCAAAGTGCGCTCCAAAATGCTCGACAGCTCATCAGGCGGGCCATGATCTGGCGATGGCGCAGGGATTTGAACCGGTTCAGCGCCCCGGCGTCGCTTCAAATAGGGATGCACCATATCTCCCTGGATCGGACCAGGCCGAACAATCGCAACCTGGATCACGAGATCATAAAACTCACGCGGACGAAGACGCGGCAGCATGTTCATCTGCGCGCGGCTTTCCACCTGAAAGACCCCCAGCGAATCCCCCTTTCGCAGCATCGCATAGGTTTCAGGATCTTCCCGAGGAACGCTCGCCAAAGTCAGTGCGCGATCATGATGCGCCTCTAAAAGATCGAGGCATTTCTTAATGCAGGTGAGCATGCCGAGCGCGAGCACATCAACTTTGAGAATGCCCAAAGCCTCAATGTCGTCCTTATCCCATTCGATAAAGCTGCGATCTGGCATGGCGCCATTGCCAATCGGCACCGTCTCAGTCAGCGCGCCTTGCGTGAGAATAAACCCGCCCACATGCTGCGAAAGGTGTCGCGGCATGCCAATCATCTGCTCGGTCAGTTTGAGCACGCGTTTGAGATGCGGGTCGGTGACATCAAGCCCGGTCTCGCTCGCGTGCTTTTCGCTGATCTCGCGGCCCCATCCGCCCCATACAGTGCGCGATAGAGCGCTCGTTACATCTTCGGACAATCCCATCGCCTTGCCCACTTCGCGGATCGCCATGCGCGGGCGGTAATGGATAACAGTGGCGGTCAGCCCCGCCCGGTGTCGGCCATACTTTTCATAAATGTACTGGATCACCTCCTCGCGCCGTTCATGCTCAAAATCGACATCAATATCGGGCGGCTCTTTGCGTTCTTCTGAGATAAAACGGTCGAACAGTAATTGGTGTTTGGCAGGATCAACGCTGGTGATCTCAAGGCAATAACACACAGCTGAATTGGCAGCAGACCCCCTGCCCTGACACAGGATCGGCGGTTCCACACTGCGCGCGAAATCGACGATATCTTTGATAGTGAGAAAATAGCGCGCGAGATCAAGCTTGCCAATCAGCGCCAGTTCGCGCTCCAATGTCGCACGCACACTGTCGGGCACGCCTTCGGGATAGCGCTTGTCTGCCCCTTTCCATGTCTCCGCTTCCAAGTATGCCTGCGGGGACATGTTGTCGGGATAAATCTCCTCAGGATATTCATAGCGCAGTTCATCAAGGCTGAAATCGCAAGCATCCGCCACTTTGCGCGCGGCCCGGATGGCATGTGGCCAGCGTTCAAACAGGCGGACCATTTCCTGCGGTGTTTTCAGATGTCGTTCTGCATTGGCGTGAAGCAAATGCCCGGCTTCTGCGACGGTGGTTTTGTTGGCAATCGCCGTCATCACATCTTGCAAAGGCCGGCGCTCAGGCGCGTGGTAATGCACATCATTGGTCGCAAGCAGGCTAAGGCCATTGGCGCGAGCGAGCGCATCAAGCTGGTCAATCCGCGCAATATCATCCCCGCGATAGAGATAGCTTGCTGCTAAGTAACCTAATGTGGGCAGTTGCCGAGTAAGTTCAGGCAAAACGTTTTTAAATCGGTCCGTTATAGGAATTGTTTCGCGCAGAGATCGCTGAGGAGGCAGAGACGTAGAGGTGTTGTGCGTGCCGAAGGCACTCTCGGACTCTGCGGGGTCTGGTCTGGAAGGACCGTCAAACTTGGAAGGCGGCTGCGCCGCAGGTATACCCTCTTTGCGTCTCACTTCTGCTTTGCGAGCTCTGCGCAAAACAGGAAAGGGCACCACATTGCTTTCCGCCTGAATCGTAAACTCAGCCTCCAAATCATCAGGTGGCAGAACGATCAGTTGCACCCCTTCACTATGCTCTGCCAGCATCGCCAGCGAAATCTCGCACACGCCTTTTTCCTGCCAATCCCCGCTAAGCGTCTGCATCCGACCCTTGCTGATAAGGCGACACAACCGGCCATAAGCCGCCCGATCGCGCGGATAAGCTAGGAAAGTCAGCCCCTCGACTGTCTCAATCCGCGTACCAATAACTGGGCGCAGTTTGAGCGTTGCTGCCTCGCTATGAACGCGCACCACACCTGCAAAGCTGTTTGCATCGGCAATCCCGATCGCATCATAGCCCTTGGCGCGCGCGGCCATCACCAGATCGACCGCATCGGATGCTCCGCGAAGGAAGCTGAAACAACTCACCAAACCCAGCTCAACAAAAGGCGCGCGCGCCGGAGCCTCGATCAGGTCAGGATCGATCTCCAGCGTGCGTTTATCAGGAGTGAGCGGTGCATCAGGCATATCATGCCCCCAACGCGTCCATCCGCGCTTTCACCGTCGCCAGATCACGCACAAACAGTTCTGCCTGCGTCTCGCGTGCCTCACCATCCAAACGCAGCAGGTATGAGGGGTGCACCGTCACCCACAATTCCGCGCCATCGTCGAGCGCAATAGGCGTACCGCGTGCTTTGCCAACGCTCACTGTGCGCCCCAGTAACCCGCGCGCAGCCGATGCTCCCAAAGCCAGCACAAGGCGTGGGAGAACAATGGCGCGCTCCGCCTCAAGCCACCAACGGCATGTGTCGATTTCCTTGGCTGCGGGCGATTGATGGATGCGGCGCTTACCCTTTGGCTTGAACTTGAAGTGTTTGACCGCATTGGTGACGTAAGCGTTGCTGCGATCAATCCCGGTCATGCCAAGATATTCATCCAGCAATTGCCCCGCAGGCCCCACAAATACGCGGCCTTGAATATCCTCCTGATCGCCCGGCTGTTCACCCACAATCATCAAGCGAGCGCCAGCAGCACCCTCCCCCATAACGCTGCGTGTCCCGCAATCGGCAATTGGGCAATCACGGCATGCGCTGATGCCTGCCGCAACGCTTTCCAGACTTTCGGGACGTTCCCTCACCTCACGCGCGCCTGCTGCGACCATGCCTGCCTCGCGCGCCTGAGCGCCTGCAATAAGATCAGGGATCAGCTCTGCCTCGGGCATATTCTTCCAGTATTTCTTGGGCATTTCGGCAAGCATCGCGCCGACTTTCAGACGCGCTGGATTGAAAATAGACGCGTAATAGGATTTCCAAAGCGCCTCGACTGGGTCACCTTGCGGCGCATCCTCGCGCCGGGCAGGTCCGCTTTCGCGCATCGTTGTGCCATCCCAATGCAAGCAGCCTCGCGGGGTCAGGATCGACCAGTTCATATTGGCAAAGCGGCGCATGAAGAACCCGGCATTAGCGCGCACGATATGATGGTCAGGTTCAAACCAAGCGACATAATGATCCGCGCCTGTTTCATCGCGGACTTCGCGAAAGCGTACAAAGGCATGCATTTTATGGCTGTCGCGGCGCACGGATTTATCGAGCTCTTCAATCCGGCGGACATCGGGGTCGGCTTTATCTTCCATCAACCGCGTGTTCGATTGGAGCCGCCACAGCATGCGATACAAAAGACCAAACCGCTCTGGATCAGAATGCAGTGCAGCGTTCTTTGCGAGCGCCATAAAGCGTTTCGAGACACGCACTGCGCGCGCATCTTTTTGAGGGATAGGAAGCCGCTTTTCACTGCGCGAAGGCCCCTCAAGCGCGAACAGATCGCCTGTTCCCCCCGGCTCCACCCAGCTCACCCTGTCAGGTGGCACTTCGAATTGACTAAGCGAAAGTGCGCGCTCACGGCAGATCTCGAAATCATCGGTTTGAGGCATTTGGACAACATTATGCGCGCCGAGA
>JBCAZT010000130.1:0-7004 GCA_038532855.1 Pseudomonadota bacterium | reverse complement strand
CTTCAAAGTGCGAGCAATTGATAGGGATCTCTTCCGCGCAGATGGCATCATGGCCAGCGGCACATACCAAAGCCGCATAAACAGGCCGGACACATGGCCGCTCACGTCAGCTTAAGCATCACACCCAAATCAACCCTTGCCAAAGGAGAGCCGTCCACACATGGGTCGTAAGCAGACCGTCCGCTTCTGGGAATACACAGATCGAAATCGGTCAAAGACGATGCGTGCGGGGTCAGCCAAGCATGGACTGATGAGTCAACGTGGCCGCATTCTCCAAGGTTGCGAGCAGGATAGCGCGCGCCTCGTTTCCTACACGGCGAGCAGCTGTCGGATTTGATTTCAGCTCTTGGAAAACTGAAATGCGCAAAAATAAGTTGGAAAAGTATCAAGTCATTTTGCAGCCTTAACCTTCTCAAACTTATCTAGATTTGCCAAAAATAGATTGCTTGAAATGTGTCAAGCTGATCAGGTTACACCGCCAAGTTATCGCTCGCGAATTCGTTCATATAACAGCCGGGTCTCGAGCAAGTTCGATATTCGCAATCCCACTTCGATCACATCAAATGGCTTGGAGACAAAATCTTTTGCTCCCAGCGCCAACGCTTTTCGCCGGGCCTGAATGGTGGTGTCAGCGGTAAGGACAAGCACTGGGCGAAACTCATCAGCCGCATCGTGGCGTGAAAACGCTTCGAGCAGCTGGAAACCATCGACGTCAGGCATCATCAGATCGAGCAGCACCAGATCGGGTTCAAGATCGATATAGGTTTTTAGCGCTTGGCTTGAATCAGTCAGGCAATGGACGTCTTTATACCCTTCGCGCTGGAGCAGATTTCGCAGAAGCAGCACGTTTGCTTCCTCATCGTCAATCGCCAGGATACGGCAGCCAAGGATCTTTTCAGGCTCTATCAATTGGACAGGCATCAGCTCAAATCCCCTGCGATTGGGCCTGATCAACCCGATCGGCTTTATCAGAGTGGGTGGTTTCGCTTGATGCAAGCTGGAACCAGAACCGCGCGCCCGGATCCAGGTTCGAATACCCGATTTCGCCTTGCATCGATTCCACCAAACTTTTGGAAAGCGCAAGACCAAGGCCCGTCCCTTCAGCGTTTGCCGTTTTGGTCTGGCCTAAACGATCAAAGGCAGTGAACAATCGGGACGCTTTGTCGGGATGGATTCCTGGCCCATCATCTTCCACGAAGAAAATAACGTTGCCGGCATCACCGGGCATCGCGCCAAGCCGCACAAACTGACCGCTGGTGTTATATTTGGCCGAATTGCCAACCAGATTGAGAATGACCTGTGTAAGGCGGCGCCGGTCCGCTCTTACTGCAATTGGCGTGTCGGGAAGGCTGATGTCAAAAGACAAACCCGCGCTTGAAACAATGGGGTCGGCCAGATCATGCGCTTCAGAAAGCACCGCTTTGACATCGAGTGTTTCAAATTCAAGGTCAGCGCCGCCGGCCTCAATGCTTGAGATGTCCAATAGGTCATTGATCAATGCAAGCAGGTGCCGGCCTGCTTTCGTGATGCGATCAATGGCTTCTTGGTGGGGTTCGGCAAAATTGTCTTGGTCAATTTCCAGCAATTGCCCAAAGCCCAGAATGGCATTCAAAGGCGTGCGCAATTCGTGGCTGGTGCGCGAAAGAAAATCGCTTTTCGCAAGATTGGCAGCTTCCGCTTCTTCGCGAGCAAGACGAAGCGCCTCTTCGCTGCGGCGGCGTTCGGTCATATCGCGGGTAACTTTGGCAAATCCCTGAAGCGCGCCATCTTCATCGCGTAAGGCTGTAATGACGACATTGGCCCAAAACCGCGATCCGTCCTTACGAAGCCGCCAACCCTCATCTTCGGCAGACCCATCAGCGCTGGCACGCTCAAGCATTTCATTGGGCAGAAAATCGCGCGTGTCATCTGGGTAGAATTTGCTGAAATGTGCGCCGAGAATTTCAGGCGCTTTCCATCCCTTGATCCGCTCTGCACCAAGGTTCCAACTGGTCACAATGCCATCAGGATCTAGCGCGAAAATCCCGTAATCGCGCACGCCCTCAATCACGAGGCGGAAGCGCTCCTCACTCGCCCGCAAATCATCTTCGCGTTTGCGCAAAAGCGCGCTTGCCCCGACCAATCTTTGGGTAAGCCTCCCGATTTCGTCCGCTTCCTCGGGTAGTTCGGTTAGCTGTTCTCCGCGAGCAAGCAATTCGGCATTTCGCTCCAAAACATTTACACGGCGAACTATCCCAGTGGAGAACAAAAGAACCGCAGCGAGACTGCCCAAAAGGCCGACAAATCCACTGACTGCGGTGAGAGTAAGAAATCGGGTCCGAACATCATCAACCAAAGCGCGTCGTTCATCCAAAACAACCGCTTCACGCATTTGAATTTTATCAATCTCTCGCCGAACGGTGTCGAGCGCCAACTTGTTTGCGATCAAAGCCGTTTCAATCGTTTCCCTGTCGGTTCCATCAGAGGCATCGGCAAGCGCGACGGTGGCTCTTAATCCTGCGCGCTTTTCCTCGGTTACAAATAGGAGGTCTTCGAAATACCGGCTGACCACTTCGTCTTCGATAGCGATATCAAGCCGGTCGAGCGTTGCTGGCAGCTCTCTTTCAGACTTACGAAACGGTTCCAAAAACCGGTCCTCGCCCGTTAAAGCATATCCGCGCACTCCCGTTGCTGCCTCAGCCAAAAGCGCATGCACCTGATAGATATCGCGCTGAATAGCAAAAGCGCGCCGCACGTCATCTTCCGCGCGCGCCTCGGCGCTGCTTGCGAGATAAAGCGAAACCAATGCGCCGATCAGAATAGCAAGCGGCAGGGCGATAACCACCACGCCCTTGAATGCAAGAGGCCTGTCGGTCCAAAACCGCGTCAAAATAGCATTGCGATGATCCGTCATGAGGAGCCTCTTACCTTAGACTTCATTTTCTCAGCCAATACCGCAGCCTGCGTCCGATCCGCGACGCCCAATTTGCCTATAAGGCGTTCCACATGCACTTTCACAGTGGCGGGACTGATATCGAGCTTGCGGGCAATTTCTTTGTTTGTGAGGCCTTCTGCGACCAATTCAACAACTTCGCGTTCGCGCGCAGTGAGGATAGTCTCTAAATCACTGCGCGGCGTTGATAGATCATCAGCCCGCATCGCTGCACTAACCAGATCAAGCGGAAGCGCAGATTGCCCGTTCAAAACCTGTTCAATGGCGGCTCGCAAGTCTTCGATAGCGGTGTCTTTAAGAACATATCCTGCCGCCCCCGCAGCCAAGGCTTCTCGAACATAACCCGGCATATCGTGCAAAGTCAGCATCAAAACTTTGGTTGGCAGGTCGAGAGCTGCAATGCGGCGCGTTGCTTCTAATCCATCGATCCCATCTCCAAGGCGGACATCCATCAAGACAATGTCAGGAACCAGAGATCCCACCAGATCAATCGCTTCTTCTCCCGTTTCAGCGAGGCCAACCACATCAAAATCATCACCAGACAAAACAGCCCGCAACCCTTCCCTAGCAAGCTGGTGGTCATCGACTATAAGAACACGGGCGCGCGTCATAGCATCACCTTGCGTGGCAGAACCGCTTCCACTGTAACGCCGCCATCTTGCCCTTGGCGCCAATCCAATACGCCGCCAATCGTCGACATTCTTTCGTTCATAACCTCAATCCCGACATTGTGACCCGCAACGCCTTTCGCCGCGATCGTGGCCTCAGATGGCCCGCAACCCGTGTCCGCAATGCGCAAAACCATGGGATCAGCGTCAAGATCGACTTCAATTGTCACCGCGCAGGGTCCGCCAGCATGCTTATGAATGTTCGTGATTGCCTCTTGTGCGACACGAAACAGCGCCGTTTCGAAAAGGGAAGAGAGCATTTTGTCATCGCCTGAAACGTGCATCGTGACGGCAAAGCCTTCGCTCTCCAAGCCCTCAAGAAGCGATTGCAAAGCAGCAAAGAACCCGAGATCATCAAGCAACGTTGGTCGAAGCCCAGCGATCACTCTGCGAAGTTCGGATACCAATGAACGGGCGACAGAAGTTGGCGAAAGCTCAGCAGCGCTCGTCACTTGGCCGGCCTGTGCTCCTTCCAAAAGTCGCAGCAAAGCGGTTGCCGTTTGCGCCACTCCATCATGCAGTTCGTGACTGACCCGGCGGCGCTCTTCTTCTTGGGCTGTAAAAACCTTCTCGAGCAGAATTTGGAGGGTTTTTTCGCGATCCTGTAATCTGGTCAGCAAAGCGCTGCGATCACGTTCTGTGTTTATGCGATCGATCGTCGCGCCCATCATGCCAAGGTGTATCCGAAAGGCCTCGCGATCCTCATCATCGGGTATCGCTTCAAGGCTGTCCAACCCTTCGATGATCAACTTTCGAACGGTATTTGTATCTTTGCCCGGCGCGTAAACCCCGATCCCAGCCTTGCAATCTGCGGCTTCGACAGAGCCCGAACGGCTGCCAACAAAAAACGCGAGCCTTTCTGCGCATCGTTGCAATGACGCTTCTAGATTGTCTGCTCCTGCCTCAGCCAAATCCTTGCCAGAAGCCGACAAGAGCCGAAGCCTTGCTGCGCGCGCTTCTGCTGCGCGGTATAATTCGCGAAGCTCGGCAATCGTTTCGCCGTCGGTTGGCAATGTGGGGGCGCGCTCGTCCATACAATCTAACTAATGCCTTCATGCAAAAACGCATAGGCCATTCGGCCTATGCCGGTCAGCGCGCCATACGGCTGATTATTCGATGCAGCGCCGAACCTAACTCGCCAGAAGACACCGAACAGAGAAGTACCGAAGAATGACACCTTTCACGTTTGCAAGGTTGGCCTGCTACGTCAGCGCAATATCGTTGCTTGCAACATCTCCCGCTCATGCCACCGAAGACGATTTCAACATCTGGACCGGCCAATTCATTGTCGTTGACCTGGGCGAAGATAGCGATTGGTACATTCGCGGTGAGGCACAAGAGCGTTTCACGAATGATGCAGATCGCCTTGGGCAACTGCTTTTGCGGTCGATGGTAGGCTACCGCATCAGCAAGGATGTAAATATTGGCGGCGGTTATGCCTATATCTTGACCGATCCCGTTGGCCCGGTCGAAGTGAATGAGCACCGTTTCTACCAAGAGCTTAACATTCGTCTGCTCGACAAGGATGGCGTTACGCTGGATTCGCGTACAAGGCTGGAGCAACGCACTTTCGAAGAGGGTGACGGCACATCATGGCGCCTGCGCAATTTCGTACAATTGCGGGTTCCAATCAGTGAGAACAACAAGCTTGTTGCTTACTCAGAGCCCTTTATTGAACTAAACGAAACCCAGTTCCAGCGCGGCGGTTTGAGCGTGTGGCGAAACTTTGCTGGGATCTCCATCCCCATCACAAAGGGTGTTCAAGCAGTACCAGGCTATCTCAACCAGACAGTGTTTCGTGATGGAGAAGACCGAATGGATCACGTCGCGAATGTGAATGTCTTTATGAATTTCTAGCTGGATTGGCCAGATTTAGGCCCGGCGGCAAATACATCTAGCCGATCAGTCTAACATCTGGCTCAGGCGCTTACTGCGCCGCGCTAAAAGTTGCGTTGGCATTGAAAAGTCCGCCGTTCCTCCGGCGATTTGCACCCATGTTCCAGATCAGTGCCACCAAACGGATCGGCTACTGACTTCCTCACGGCAACCAAAAAGGTGGTGAATGGCGCAGTCCACCTCTAACCCGTCTACGGGAACTAAGTCCCGTCCGAACGGGATGTTTTGACTAGTTTAAGGCGATCAAGAGAGCCTGGCCTTAGCTTTTGTCGTTTAATTGCAGACTCTTATGACCAAATCTGAGATGCTTGTAGAATTATAGAACGGGAATTTCTTAGGCCGCAAACGGGAACCTTTTCGACAAAATCGGCAATTCGAAAGCCGCCTAATTTGGCGGGAGAAACTGTATAGTATCTTCAGCCTTACGGACTATTCTGAACCGGTTCAAAATGCCTTTCTGATCCATTGGAAAGGAAAGAGAATGAACGCCCCTAAACTTCAATTAAACAAACTATCGGTCGAATATCGTTCGATCGAGAGCCTTCGAGAAAACCCCGATAATGCAAAGCTGCACCCCAAGGAACAGGTTTCCAAGATCTGTCGATCTATAAGGAGATTTGGATTCCTAGTGCCGCTGCTTGTCGACGGGGACGGGATGTTGTTGTGTGGACACGGCCAGCTAGAGGCAGCCAAACAGCTCGGTGAAAAGACACTGCCTGTCGTATGTATCGATCATCTGACAGAGGCTGAGCGCCGAGCATTCGTGATCGCTGATAACAAGCTGGCGGAACAAGGCAAATGGGATGAGAAGCAGTTGGCGATCGAGTTCAATACCTTACTCGAACTCGAAGATGAGATTGAGATCGTAGACACTGGCTTTGAGATCGGTGAGATCGACTGCCTGATCGAAAAGCATCGAGAACCAAGTGAGACTGACGAGGAGGACTTTCTCGAAGCTGAAGTAGAGAGGGCATGCCAGCGAGGCGATCTGTGGCAACTCGGCAAACACCGGCTCTATTGCGGAGATGCGCTAGATCCAAAGAGCTATAAAATCTTGCTTGGTTCAAAAAAGGCGGAGATGGCGTTCGTCGACCCGCCCTACAATCTACCAATCGCAGGTGTTGCTTCCGGAAAAGGAAAAGTCCGGCACAAGGACTTCGTTCAAGCGAGCGGGGAAATGTCGCGAGAGCAGTTTCGTGAGTTCTTAGAAAGCTTCATCCAATGTTCGATTGCTTCGACCAAGAATGGCGCGCTTCACTTCATTTGCATGGACTGGCGGCAGATCGATCTGTTGGTGAGCGTCGGCCGCAAGCATTTTGATGAGCTCAAAGCAATCTGCGTTTGGGACAAGGGAACCGGCTCGATGGGCTCGCTCTACCGCAGCCGTCACGAATTTATCACGGTATTCAAATCTGGCTCACAGCCGCATATCAACAATATCGAGCTCGGTCGTCACGGGCGTAACCGATCAAACGTCTGGACATATCCTGGAATGGGATCATTCGGGA
>JBCAZT010000129.1:0-7036 GCA_038532855.1 Pseudomonadota bacterium | reverse complement strand
CGCGAATGTAATCGTCCCAAACGACATCTGCGATGGTTTCATCGGCGGACTTCCAGCTGACCACGTACACCGTGAGGCCTTGGTCGACCGCCCATTTGACGAAGCTCTTTTTCGGATTGAGATCGAGAATGTAGAACCGGTTGATCCAAGGCGGGAAGATGACCAACGGCGCCTCAAACACGTCTTTGGTCGAAGGAGTGTATTGGATCAGCTGATAGAGCGGCGTTTCATGCACCACCTTGCCCGGTGTTGCAGCCAGATTTTCGCCGAGCGTAAAGGCGTTGGGATCGGTGTGGGTCAATTGGCCGCGCTTTAAGTCAGCGACCAGATGGCGCATTCCGCGCACGAGATTTTGCCCATGCGTTTCGACCGTCCGTTTCATCACAACCGGATTGGTCAGCAGAAAATTGCCCGGGCTCATCGCTTCGGCCAGCGCGTTGACCGCGAATTCGAGCTGCTTGCGCATCTCGCTATCAAGGCCGGGCATGGACTGGACGGCGTTGCGGAAATATTCGGCCAGCATCAAATAGGTCTGATGCAGCAAGGCAAACGCGGGATGTTCCTGCCACTCTGGATCGGCAAAGCGCCGGTCTTTCTTGGGAAGGGCGGGCTTGGTGTCATCTTCGTCAGTGGCGGCCGCGTCGCCGCCAAATCCGGGCATGGTCAGGGGCAGAGACGGGGTCATTTGACCAAAGACGCCCTTCCACAGGTCAAATGTATCCGTCGCAAGCTTCGTCTGAGCTTCCACAATGCCCTTAGGCATTTGCGACAGCATGCTTTGCGAGAGGACCAGCCATTGCGCGGGATCGAGAAGACTGGACGGATTGCTGAGCCCGGCGGTGGCATGCTCGGTGGCTCCGCGCGCCTGATGGGTCACAAAATCCAGCCAAATGCCTTGCAATTCGGCTCCGGCTTTCGTCCACTCGCCAATATCGCCGGGGGCAAGCGTGGCGGGGAAGGCCGGTTCGCTTTGGTCCTCGTCACCCGTGCCAGCGCTGAACATCGCCTTCATGGCTTCACCCTGCATGTTGAAGAAGGGTGAATTCATGAACGCCTGAAAAGGCTCCGTTTCGTTAAACGGTTTTTGCGTGTCGTCAGCCATCACGTATCCCCATCGCGCTTTATCATAGGCCCAGTCTGGGCAACCGCATCCTAGCGGACTGTGAGGCCATTGATCCATAGAACTTTTGAAGGGCGAAGCGTTTCCTTGCGGCGAGGTGATGTTCGAAGATCGCGAAAACGCCTTCCCCTCGTGACCTGTCTTGCCCTATGCCCATATTGCGCATTCGAGCCGTTTGGTTGCGCTTTTTGGTCCGGACAAAGCAATGAATGATCAATTTTACCGTATGAAGCGTCTCCCGCCCTATGTGATTGCGGAAGTGAACGCCATGCGCCATGCGGCCCGAAAAGGCGGCGATGATATTATTGATTTGGGGATGGGCAATCCCGATCAGCCCCCTCCGCAGCATGTCATCGATAAGCTATGCGAGGTTGCAGCAAAGCCTGACGCTCACGGTTATTCGCAATCCAAAGGCATACCCGGGCTTCGCCGTGCTCAGGCCAATTATTATGAGCGGCGCTTTAATGTCGATTTGGATCCCGAAACCGAAGTCGTCGTGACTATGGGATCAAAAGAAGGTCTGGCTAGTCTAGCAACGGCAATCACTGCGCCCGGCGACTGCGTCTTGGCCCCAAACCCGTCTTATCCAATCCATACCTTCGGCTTTATTATTGCCGGGGCGACGATCCGGTCGGTTCCCACTACGCCCAACGAGGATTATTGGCGGTCGCTCGAAAGCGCGATGAATTTCACAGTGCCACGCCCCAGTGTGCTGGTTGTGAGCTACCCATCCAATCCAACGGCAGAAACGGTTGATCTAGCCTTTTATGAAAGGCTGGTTGAATGGGCACGCGATAACGAAGTGTGGATCCTGTCAGACCTTGCTTATTCCGAATTGTATTATGATGGGGAACCCACCCCATCCATTCTTCAAGTGAAAGGCGCAAAAGACGTCGCTGTTGAATTCACCAGCATGAGCAAGACATATTCTATGGCAGGTTGGCGGATGGGTTTTGCAGTTGGCAACAAAAAACTGATTGCGGCGCTCACACGGGTGAAGTCTTATCTCGATTATGGTGCATTCACCCCCATCCAAGCTGCGGCTTGCGCTGCGCTTAACGGACCGCAGGATATCGTCGATCAAAACCGGGCACTATACCGCAAACGCCGAGATGTTATGGTTGAATCGTTCAGCCGGGCTGGCTGGGACATACCCTCTCCATCAGCGTCTATGTTTGCATGGGCTCCTTTGCCTCCTGCTTTGGCTGAAATGGGAAGCCTGGAATTTTCGAAACAATTGCTGACCGAAGCCAAAGTCGCTGTGGCTCCGGGTGTGGGGTATGGAGAGGAAGGCGAAGGTTATGTTCGCATAGCGATGGTAGAAAACGAACAGAGGCTTCGCCAAGCGGCACGGAATGTAAAGCGTTACCTGACGACAAAGGGCATTAACGCTGGATCAGGGTAGTTTTAATTTCAAACAGTTAGAATTTTTGCAGTGATTCGGAGCAAAAAGTAATTAAAATCATTCAAGATGTACGCGGATTAGCCCGGTTTAGGAGGCCAGCATGCCACCGCCATCTTCGAAACCGCTGACTGAAAGGCAGCGCGCAGTCATGGTGCGCATTGACCGTCGGGTTCCGATAAAGGTCATTGCGCAAGATCTGGGCGTGTCCGAGACCCGGATCAATCAGCATATCCGAGCTTTGAAGGATATTTACGAAGCCGGAAGTCTTGGCGACTTGGTTGAAAGATATCGCGCAACGCTGCCTCAAAAGAACAAAAGAGGCCATGCTTCCGAAAAAGACAGCCTGAAAATTGCTGAAAGGTCACAAAATATTCCTTCGGCCTTCCCCTTATTAAAAGATGAAGGTGAAAGCACAGCCACCTCGTTCGACACCTTAAGTAAAACCACATACAGTAAAAATCAGGTTCCTAATACAAATGACTTGATCGAATCTCCTGACGAGGACGAGCTAGGCGACATTTCGGTCAAAGATGTCTTGCCGATAGTTGAAAAAGCACCGTGGCTACGGCGCGATGAGCCAAAGGTCGTCCCCGGGGTGCTCGATGGTGAACACGCCGCTTTGTTTCGCTTCGGTGCGATCATGTTGATCGCATTTGGGTTTCTTGCCGCAGTGGTCCTTACTGTTACGACTGCTGTGTCAATTAGCGAAGCATTGGATGGCGAGGCATCAGTCCCCGTTGATGAACAGGGCCAAACTTAACGAGCGAGCTTGGCCAAGGAGACCAACAATGTCCGAACAAATCTTGGCTGATGCGCACAACTTGAAAAAACTGATCCGCGAAGCAGAAGCGCTGGCAGACGAATCCATGATCGCGTTTGCTCGGTTGAAGCAGGCAATGCTGCAGGCTCGGCAAAATCCTGAAGTAGAGGTGCATGCCGGGCAGCGCGCCATTATGCGCCTGAACGAAGCTGAAGGAAAAGCGCTTTCAATGTCCTCAAGTTTGTTGCGAGTGCATGATGAATTGAGCAAGCTTGCGGTCATAAAACTGGGCGGCGATGACGATATCCCGACCGAGATTGAAGAGGCTGCCATCCCATCCGATCCGGCCTTCACTGAAAGTCAGTTCGCAAAAGCATAACCGACGCAATAATGCTGGAACTTATCCTCTCCGACTACCGAACTGATATCTAAAACGTTTTGTTTTGGGCTTTGTTCGCAATCGCGTTGATCTGGGGCGGTGGCCCGGAGAGGGTATTTGCGCTGAGTTGGGCAATCCTTTTTGAACTCGCTACACTGCTCAATCGAGAAATATGGGGCTTCGGCCGAACGCTCACCGGCATCGACCCCTATTTCGCGACCATCGACGTTTTGGCGTGTTTAGTGTGGATAGGATCCGCTCTCTATGCCAATCGAAACTACACCTTATGGATTGCCGCAATGCAGGTTCTGGCAGTCTCTGCGCATCTGGCTCGCGGCCTGGTGGAGAGCATTTCTCCGATTGCATATGCAACGACGGTTATTGCTCCAGGCTGGTTTCAATTGTTGATTTTTGGCGTAGGACTATCGCGCCACATTATTCGACGTAAAAAATACGGACTGTATCGAGATTGGAGAATCTCAAATAAAAACCGATCAAATCCGATCAAAAAAGGCAAAAAGCCGATACCGTTACGATCATTTAATCAAGAAACATTTGTGATCAAAGATAAGTTATGACGGTAAATCTTACAAAGAACACCAATCAAGCACACTCCTTTTGAGAGGTTAACACTAGAAATCTTTCAAAAACAACTCGAACCAGACATCATTGAAATATCTTCAATAATTAGAAAATCTGTGAAATTTTTCATAATACCAGTCCGATTAGGAAAAGAATTTTTATTAATGAAATCATAAATCGAGCAGCAGGTTATTCGAAAATAGCTTTGCGGATGCGAGGTTTATTTGCTAACACGTTAACTGTGGGGTCAAGGGTTATCATAATTGCACGCAACACTTCTCCGGGAGATTGCAGGCCATGCGCCTCTGACATTCGGGCAACATCACGGATATCTGTGATGGCGGATGCGCTTGACATCAAGCCAGTAGACCACCTCATTTTTACTCGCGAATATGTCTATTCAATGCGTGCAGGAGGCGATTTATGACATCGACGCCCGCTTACAATCTGTTTCCAGATAGCGACACTCTCATCCCTCGTTTTCGGGAAGCGGGCGATATAACGCTCGACCTGTTTCACCGTGACGGCAGGGTTGAGGATCGTTGGCTTGGCCTTCATCCGCGCGAGTTTGAGCTGTTGTGGAGGCTTTCCGAGGCACCAGGTGTCGCTTTTTCCAAGCGCAAATTGCTTGCAGAGGTCTGGCGGATCGCTTTTGAGCCTAAAACCAACAGCGTCGCGGTTCATGTCGCGCGTGTTCGGGCCAAGCTTGAACCCTTTGGGCTTTCGCACATTCTGGCAACGCACAAGCAGGATGGCTATTATCTCGATGTTCCGCCTGGCCCCAGTGAGTTTGGCAAGCCGTTGGACAAAGAAGGCCCTCGCCCGGAGTGACCAGTCAGCACGTGACTGGTCAGCAAGTAACTGCCAAGCCCTCTACAACTTTCTAAGTCGAGCGTGGCTGGACACGCTTCGCAACATCCGTCAGACTTGATCCTAGATACAAAATAATGGCTCAGGACAAGAAATGACTGTTACCCTCGATAAACCCGTCACTGATCGCGTATCGATTGATCTCGATGAAAATGGCGTTGCGCAAGTGCGATTGACGCGCGGCGACAAGATGAATGCGCTCGATCCTGAAATGTTCGAAGCGATCATCAATGCCGGCAGCTACCTTTATCAGTTAAAAGGCCTGCGCGCTGTTGTTTTGTCCAGCGAAGGCCGCGCTTTTTGCGCAGGGCTTGATACGTCTCGTTTTGCGCAAACCCCTGCCGAGGACGAGCCTGAGCTAACACAGCGCACCCACGGCAACGCAAACAGACCCCAGCAAGCAGCGCTGACATGGCGCAAGCTTCCCGTGCCAGTTATCACAGCCATGCATGGCGTGTGTTTTGGTGGAGGCCTTCAAATCGCAAGCGGCGCTGATATTCGCATTGCTCATCCTGACACGCGAATGGCGATCATGGAGCTGAAATGGGGCCTTGTGCCTGACATGGGCGGCTATGCCTTGTGGCGCGGGTTGGTGCGTGATGATGTCCTGAGGGAGCTCATTTACACCAATCGAGAGTTCACTGGCGCTGAAGCTCAAACCTTGGGGCTTGCCACTTATATCGATGAGGACCCTCATGCGCGAGCAACTGCAATTGCGACCGACATAGCAAACCGCAATCCGCACGCCATCAGAGCTGCCAAACGGCTTCAGGCGGCCATGTTCGAACACTCAACTGATGAAATTTTGATGGAAGAAAGCATCGAACAGCACGCCATCATGCGGTCCCCCAATCAAATCGAAGCGGTAATGGCTGGCATGCAAAAGCGTACCGCCAATTTCAGCGACGTATAATTGTCACCCGAAAACAGCCACACATTGAAGGCCATCAAGCACTTGGCGGCCTTCAATATCCCACATGCGCAACCGCTCTGAGGAATATCCGCTATCAGCGTGTTGGCTGGCATTTTCGGCAAGATACCAGCCATCGGCGGATTGCGTGTTCGGGTCGAGCACATTGAATGACCAGTTGATGGAGCTGATTGGCCCCATACGCTGCATAATTCGCATGGCGCCTGGCGGCATCACATCGCCCATCAGCACCAGCTTGCTAACCGGATCAAGATCATGATCCTCGGTCAAACGCGCCCATCTGCGAATTGTGCTGCCATGGTCCGCTTCCTTTTCCTGACCAAAGCGGATCTCAAAATTGTTCTGAATAAAGCTCGGCCCCTGCCCCTTCATGGCCACTTCGCTGTCTTGAGGAGGCCCGGGCCAGTCACTCGGTTTGGCGGCATCTTTAACAGCGTTAGCCTCACGTTCTGCAGCAAACAGCCAGAATGCCGTCAGCGCGGTACCCTTTTCATTCCTAATCTCGCTGCGCACCTGTGTCACATTTCGCCCCTGCCGCACGATCTCAGCGGTCAGCTCAACGTGTTCACCGACAGGTGCGACAAAGGCCACTTGCCCTGCACGCAAGGGAGGAAGATCAGGAAAGGCGCGCTTAGCCATAGTAAAAGCGATTAGCGCGGATGCCCCGCCATACAGCGTTCTGCCCTGCATCCAGTCATCAGCGCTCGATAAAAGCGCGGGGCCAGGTTTTCCGGTAATGGGCTCAAGCAGGCTTGCAATAGTCATGTCGCCCCCTTTGCATAGGCAGCAGCCCACGGTCCAGATTGACCATGCGGAAGGTGACGAAATGAATAGGGATTAGGCCGCGTGGACAAATTGGGTGCGGTCACGGCAAGACGAGAAAGCGCCAGTTCAAGGATTAAGGAGGAAGGGCATGCTTGGCATATTCAAGGACGCGGGACGCAGAATTGGCGCTTTCTCGTCTTGTCCCACAGGGATTTGGCCAAAAT
>JBCAZT010000128.1:0-7115 GCA_038532855.1 Pseudomonadota bacterium | reverse complement strand
AATGGACAGCCGCTCGTGATAGCAGAAACGCGGGATTTCCTTACCCGCAAGCTCGCAAGCCTGAAGGACAGTCGCCCCTGCTGGGACTTCGATTTCTTCGCCGTCTACGGTTACCTTAGGCATTACAAATCACTCTTATCTGCAGTCGATGCTTCGGGAGCCTTCTCTCGCAGCTTTCTGATTAATTTCGACTCATTGAGATTAATCAGGACCTCATTTCGTCCGCATGCATTGTATCCGACCATCAGCGCCTGAACTTGCGAGTGCCGATCCGAAGCGGAAATCACTTCTTGTGCAGCCTGAGGCTCCTTTTCCCACATGCACTCAGCGATACGGCCTGAACTTACGCAAGCCGGCAGCGAAGAAATAGCCAGAGTTGATAAAATTAGGCCACTTATCAGCTTCACTCCGCAGCCTCCGCAAATTGGGCGTTGTGCTCTTCGATCCGACGTTCCAGTTCGGGGCGGAAGTGGCGGATGAGGCCCTGGATCGGCCACGCCGCTGCATCGCCCAATGCGCAGATCGTGTGGCCTTCAACCTGCTTGGTCACTTCGTGCAGCATATCGATCTCTTCGATGGCTGCATCGCCAGTGCGAAGCCGCTCCATCATGCGCCACATCCAGCCTGTGCCCTCACGGCAAGGTGTGCATTGGCCGCAGCTTTCGTGTTTGTAGAAGTAAGACAGACGGCTGATGGCGCGTACGATATCGGTGGACTTGTCCATCACAATAACCGCTGCTGTCCCAAGGCCAGAGCCAAGCTCTTTCAACCCATCAAAATCCATGGGCGCAGAGCGGATTTGCTCAGCGGGCACCAGCGGCACCGAAGAACCGCCCGGAATAACCGCCAGCAGATTGTCCCACCCGCCGGTGATGCCGCCGCAATGCTTTTCGATGAGCTCTTCGAACGGAATGCTCATTTCCTCTTCGACAACGCAGGGCTTTTCGACATGGCCGCTGATCTGGAAAAGCTTTGTGCCGTGGTTCCCTTCGCGACCGAAAGAGCTGAACCAAGAAGCCCCGCGCCGCAAAATTGTGGGCACAACCGCGATGCTCTCTACATTGTTCACCGTCGTAGGGCAGCCATAAAGGCCTGCACCTGCCGGGAATGGCGGTTTCAAGCGCGGTTGGCCCTTTTTGCCCTCTAAGCTCTCAATCATCGCGGTTTCTTCACCGCAAATATACGCGCCAGCACCCCGATGCATGAACACATCGAAATCATAGCCAGACCCGCTCGCATTCTTGCCGATCAGGCCTGCGTCATACGCCTCATCAATGGCTTTCTGAAGCGTTTCAGCCTCGCGAATATACTCACCACGAATGTAAATATAGGCCGCGCGAGCACGCATGGCGAAACCAGCGATCAGCGCGCCCTCGACCAGTTTATGCGGATCATGGCGAATAATCTCGCGGTCCTTGCACGAACCTGGCTCAGATTCGTCGGCATTGATGACAAGGAAGCTAGGCCGGCCATCCGCTGAAGATTTGGGCATGAATGACCATTTGAGGCCGGTGGGAAAGCCTGCCCCGCCCCGACCGCGAAGGCCGGAGGCTTTGATCTCTTCAATGATCGCTTCATTGCCGCGCTCAATCAGCGCTTTGGTGTTATCCCAATCGCCGCGCGCTTGCGCAGCCTTCAGGCCCCAATCCTGGAAGCCATAGACATTGGTAAAGATGCGGTCCCGGTCAGCGAGCATCGCGAGCGCCCCCTTCAATAACGTCGGCCAGCATCATCTGATCCCTTATTCTTGGCCAACCGTAATTGGCGCAAAGTCAAAACCTGAAACATCAGCCCCATGCCCATCATCGAAATGCCGAGCATGCGGTTATCGGTGGCCGCGAGATAGGCGCCCACACCAAAGGCGATAAAGCCTGCCATCATCAAGGCAATGATAGCTCCGTTCATGCGAATACCTCCAGACACCGCTCGTGCTGAGCCTGTCGAAGCACGTTGGCGCGACACCCTTCGACATGCTCAGGGTGAGCGGGTTTCGGAAAATGGAGGCTCATCACCAATCCCCCCGGTAATCGTGATTGGCATCGACCATTTCTTTCAGCGTCGTCGCACCGCCCGAAGGCTCCGACGTGTGACGGCCTGGCTCCTGTGTGCCAGTTTTGGGCTGCTCACCCTTGGCCAGCGCATCGAGCACGCTATCCAAGCGCTCAACCGTCAAATCCTCGTAATTGTCATCGTTGATCTGAACCATGGGCGCGGTCGCGCAATTGCCCATGCATTCGACTTCGGTCAGCGTCCAAAGGCCATCTTCGGAAACTTTGCCCTTCTCCATCCCGCGCTTTTTGCAGGCGGAGATGATGTCATCAGACCCCCGCAGCATGCACGGCGTCGTGCCGCAAACCTGCACGTGGTATTTGCCCACGGGCTTCATATTGTACATGAAATAGAACGTCGCGACTTCGAGAACGCGGATCACCGGTACATCGATATATTTCGCAACATATTCGATGACAGGAAGCGGCAGCCAACCTTGCGTGTCGGTCTCCTCGCCCACCTGACGCTGAGCCAGATCAAGCAGAGGCATCGTCGCCGACTTCGCCCGGCCTTCCGGGTATTTGGCGATGTGGTAATCAGCCTTTTTGCGGTTTTCTGCTGTCCATTCGAAAGAACCCCAGCGCTCGCGCAGTTCAGGTGTATCGGGTGCGGGTGTACGGTCAGCCATTTCGCTCGCCCCCTTTCGTTTCTTGATTAGGCTCGTGCTTCACCCAGATGCCCGAGCTAAGCGCAGCAATGACGAATGGAACCCACACTAAAGCTGATATCTCAATTGGGCGGAATGTATCGATCAACAAAACGTAATTGACCGCAGTTGCCGCCGCTGCAACCATCAAGCACGACATAGCCAAGTACGCAGCGCCCTTTCTGCGCTTGAAGGTCAAGCTCACAGCAACAATTGCCGCCCAATATATGGGGATGATGAAGACACAGAGGATGGGAAAGACAACCATCCACCAAAGGCCGGGATTGTAACCCATTATCGGTCACACTCCCCAAAGACCACATCAATCGCGCCCAGAATAGCGGTTGCGTCGGGCAGCATGTGGCCCTTGCTCATCATATCCATCGCTTGCAGGTGGCTGAACGCAGTCGGGCGGATTTTGCAACGATACGGCTTGTTGGTGCCGTCACTGACTAGGTAAACGCCAAACTCTCCCTTGGGGCTTTCGGTGGCGACGTAAACTTCGCCCTCGGGCACGTGGAAGCCTTCGGTGTAGAGCTTGAAGTGATGGATCAGGCTTTCCATCGATTGCTTCATCTCGCCGCGCTTGGGCGGGGAGACTTTGCCATCGGTGCTGGCGACAGGGCCGGAGGGCATATCGCGAAGGCATTGCTTGATAATTTTGGCGCTTTCGTAAACCTCGTTCACGCGCACCATGAAGCGATCGTAGCAATCGGAGTTTGTGCCGACAGGAATGTCGAATTCCATCCGGTCATACACGTCATAGGGCTGCGACTTGCGCAAATCCCATGGAATACCAGCAGCGCGGATCATCGGGCCGGAAAAGCCCCACGCAATCGCATCATCGCGGCCCACAACGGCAATATCGACATTGCGCTGTTTGAAAATGCGGTTGTCGGTCACAAGGCTCATCGCATCACCGAAAAGCTCCGGCAGACGCGTGTCGATCCAATTGCCGATATCAACCAGCAGCTTTTCGGGCACGTCCTGATGCACACCGCCGGGGCGGAACCATGCTGAGTGCATGCGCGCACCAGAAGCACGCTCAAAGAAATTGAGGCAATCCTCGCGGATTTCAAAGACCCACAAGTTAGGCGTCATCGCGCCCACATCCATCACATGCGCGCCGATATTGAGCATGTGATTGCAGATGCGGGTCAGCTCAGCGAAAAGGACCCGCAGATATTGCGCACGCTCTGGCACTTCGATGTTGAGCAGCTTCTCAATCGCCAGAACGTAAGAATATTCTTGCGCCAATGGGGAGCAGTAATCGAGCCGGTCGAAATATGGGAGAGCCTGAAGGTACGTCTTCGTCTCGATCAGCTTTTCAGTGCCGCGGTGAAGCAGGCCGACATGCGGATCGACGCGTTCAATAACTTCGCCATCCAGCTCCATCACCATGCGCAAAACGCCGTGCGCGGCGGGGTGCTGTGGACCAAAGTTGATCGTGTAGTTCTGGATGACATCGCCGTCAGTGGTTGGCGATTCTTCGATTTGGACGCCCATTATTCGTCCTCCTCAATATCAAATTCAACGCCGTCTTTGGGCGGTTCTGGCTCGCCTTCCTCGACTTCTGTAGCAGGCGCTTCGGCCTTTTCATCGCCGGGAAGGACATAATCCGAACCTTCCCATGGGGAGAGAAAATCGAACGTGCGCATATCTTGAGCCAGTTCAACCGGTTCATAGACAACGCGCTTTTCATCCTCGGAATAGCGCAGTTCGGTATAGCCCGTCATCGGGAAGTCTTTGCGGAACGGATGCCCTTCAAAACCATAATCGGTGAGGATGCGGCGAAGGTCAGGATTGCCTTCGAACACAACCCCGTAAAGGTCGAACACTTCACGCTCCAACCAACCGGCATTGGGCCAAAGATGCGTGATTGTTGGGACAGGCGTGTTCTCATCAGTTGAGCATTTCACCATGATCCGATGGTTCTTGGTCAGCGAGAGGAGCATGTAGACGACCTCAAACCGCTCAGCGCGATCCGGATAATCCGCGCCCGCAATCTCCATCATCTGCTGATAATCATGGTCATCGCGCAGGATTTTGAGGACATTGGCAATCTGATCGCGCTTGGCGGTAAGAATGATCTCGCCATGCTGCTCAACCGAGCCATCAAGCCACACGCTGAGGCTTTCACATAATGTATCGAGCACGCCTTCGTTGGAGGCAAATTTAGGGGCAGAGTGAACGACAGCCATACTTAACGCTCAATCGTCCCAGTGCGGCGGATTTTGCGCTGCAATTGCATCACGCCGTACAGAAGAGCCTCAGCCGTTGGAGGGCACCCGGGGACATAAATATCAACCGGCACAATCCGATCACATCCGCGCACCACGCTGTATGAATAGTGGTAATACCCGCCGCCATTGGCGCACGAACCCATGCTGATCACATATTTGGGATCAGACATCTGATCATACACTTTGCGCAAAGCAGGCGCCATTTTGTTACAGAGCGTGCCTGCCACAATCATCACGTCTGATTGGCGCGGGGATGCGCGCGGGGTCACGCCAAAACGCTCCATATCATAACGCGGCATATTCACGTGGATCATTTCAACCGCGCAGCATGCAAGGCCGAATGTCATCCACCACAAAGAGCCCGTGCGCGCCCAGTTGAAAAGATCTTCGGTCGATGTGACCAGAAAACCCTTGTCATTCACCTCAGTTTGAAGCGCGTTGAAATAGTCCGCATCCGGCGTTTTGATCTCGCCAGGCTGAGCCGTGGGCGCATCGGGAAGCGCGCCGGGAGGGGTCACTATAGTGCTCATTCCCAGTCCAGAGCTCCCTTCTTCCATTCATAGGTGAGGCCAATCGCCAGAATGCCGAGGAACGTCATCATCCCTGCCCAGCCGATCCATCCGGTCTCGCCAAGACTTACCGCCCATGGGAAAAGGAACGCGGCCTCAAGATCGAAAATGATAAAGCTGATCGCGACCAAATAGAACCGCACATCAAACTGGCTGCGCGCGTCCTCAAACGCGGGAAATCCGCATTCATATTCCGAAAGCTTCTCCGCATCCGGATTGTGCGCGCCAGTCAAACGCGACACACCCATCGGCAAAAAGACGAAAAGGCACGATATCGCGAGCGCGATGACGATGAAGAACAGTATCGGAAGATACTGGCTAAGGTCCAACACAGGGTATGTCCAAGGCTATTAATCCCGAGCCCCCGTTACGCCCCTCTTTTCGATTGCGCAAGCACGGGAAGGCCCGGATTTGCACGTAAAAGAACGCATGTGTGTTGCATCAGAGTGAACAGAGCCAATTGAAAGGTCAAATAGAACGCAATGGCGCGCTATTTCATCATGGTCGCGACAGCCTTTTCAGTTGCTTTTCCATAGGGTGGTTTGAAGCCCCCCAGCCCTGCAATATCAATCTTGGGCTGATGATAGACGGCGCGCGCATGGCTGAACTCCTTAAAGCCCTCAATGGCATGATAGCTACCGATGCCGGACGGCCCGACACCGCCAAAGGGAAGGTCTTCCATCGATACGTGGAAGATCACATCGTTTGTGGTGACACCGCCGGAAATCGTGCGAGTTAGGACGCGTTCTTGCTCTGCCTTGTCTTCGCCGAAGTAATAAAGGCCAAGCGGGCGATCGTGTTCGTTGACGTAATCAACAGCCTGATCGACCGAATTGTAGGTCATGACAGGAAGGACAGGCCCAAAGATCTCTTCCTGCATGACTTTCATGTCATCATTTACGTTTTTGAGGATGTTCAATGGCATTTTGCGGCTGTTGGTGCTGCCAAAGTCTTCGTTACCCGGATTGACCTCAACAACCTCAGCGCCTTTGTCACGCGCATCTTCAACCAAGCCCTGGAGCCTTTCAAAATGGCGGTCCGACACGACAGAGGCGTAATCTTCGTTTTCGAGCAATGTGGGGTACATGGCAGATACGCTGTTTGTAACGCCTGCAACCGCTTCGTCCTGCTTGTCTTCTGGCACATACATATAATCGGGCGCGAGGCAGATTTGCCCTGCATTCATCATTTTGCCCAATGCAATCCGCTCACCCGCTTTGGCAAAATCAGCGCTGCGCCCCATGATCACAGGCGATTTACCGCCAAGCTCAAGCGTGACAGGGCATAGGTTTTTGGCTGCCGCTTGCATTACAAGCCGTCCGGTCGGCGTAGAGCCGGTGAAAACAAGGTGATCGAAAGGAAGCTCTGAAAAAGACGCTGCAACCTCTGGGCCGCCTGTGATTACCGCCACTTCATCTTCGGCGAAGAATTCTGCTGTCAGTTGCGCCATCAATTCAGAGGTGCGCTCGGTAAATTCGCTCGGCTTGATCATAGCGCGGTTTCCCGCAGCCAGAACCTGCATCAACGAGTTGGACGGGAAAGTTCCAAGGGCTAAGAATGCCAATCACCCCCTTGGGCTCATATCGCACTTCGGCTTTTGCCCCGAGC
>JBCAZT010000127.1:0-7315 GCA_038532855.1 Pseudomonadota bacterium | reverse complement strand
GTCAGCCCTTCGCCGTTGTGCACCAGATGCTCTGTCCAACCCGTTGTGCCAAAGACCATATCGCCCACAGCGAACTTGCCGCCATTGGATTCAACCACTTCGCAAATGCCGCTGCCGCGCATCACATCGCCAATGTTCATTGGCGCGACGTAATCGGCAATGTTCTCCATCCATCCTTTTTGGGCCGGATCAAAGCCAAGATAATGCGTCTTCAGCAGCATCTCGCACTCGCCGGGGGAAGGCAATTGCGTGTCGACCAGTTTAAAATCACCTTCTTCAATGCCACGACCGCGTGGGTGCCCGTTCAAAAGCCATTGGCGAGTTGTGGTGGTCATCTGTTCTCTCCTGAATGCATTTGCGGTTCTAATGCGCCGAGCCGCGCCCGCTTCCCACGGACAAAAGTATCAGTCGAAGGCTTATCCGCATCTGGTATTCTGCCACGCATCCAAAGGAGAGATCACAATGGGTGTCGAAACTAAGCGGACATTTTGCCGGTTCTGCCATGCCAATTGCGCGATGGAAGTGGACATTGAAAATGGGAAAGTCCTGCAAGTGCGCGGCGACCCTGAAGACCCGGCCTTTGGAGGTTACACTTGCCTTAAAGGGCGTGAACTTCCGGATTCGCATAATGCAGAGCATCGCCTAACGAGCAGCCTAGTGCGCAATGATGCAGGCGAGTTTCAAAAAACGCCGATGCCGCAAGCGCTTGCGCATGTGGGCGATGAAATCCAGCGGATCATTGATGAATATGGCCCCAATTCTGTTGCGGTGTTTATGGGATCGGGCGGATATCAAAACAGCTCTGCAATGGCGGCGAGTCTCAGTTTTGCCCAAGCGATTGGGACGCGCAATTTCTACACCTCCGTAACTCTCGATCAGCCTGCCAAAGTTTTCACAACCGCCCGCTATGGCAAATGGGCAGGCGGCACCAATACGTTCAGCGAAAGCGATGTCGTCTTGCTGGTTGGCAACAATCCCATCGTGTCGCATTATTCGCCGCCCGGCGGTGTGCCACCATTCAGCCCGTCGCGCCGCATTCGCGATGCGAAAGAAAACGGCATGAAAGTGATTGTAGCAGACCCTCGCGAAAGCGATGTGGCGCGGCTTGCCGATATCTATCTACCCGTCAAACCCGGCGAGGACCCAGCCTTGCTGGCGGGAATGCTCAATGTGATCATCGAAGAACGCCTTTATGATCGCAATTTCGTCGCTGCACACGTCGATGGTTTCGATGAATTGGCAGAGGCGGTTAAAAGCTTCACCCCGGCCCTCGCCGCGGAGCGCGCCGGGGTGGAGGCTGATCAATTGGTCGCCGCTGCGCACTTATTCGCCAATGGATCGAAAGGATGCGCGGTCACGGGCACCGGTCCTGAGATGGCGGGCAATGGCACGCTGACTGAATATCTGGTGACATGCCTCAACACCATTTGCGCGCGTTTCCAGCAAGAGGGGGAAAAGGCCGCCATTCCTGGCGTCTTCACCAATATCAACGGCCCGCGCCGTGCGCAGGTTTCGCCCAAAGTGCCGATGTTTGGCGCGGAAGGTATGGAAAAATCGCGTTTCCGCGGCCTTGGCCAACTGGGTTTTGAAATGCCGTGTAATGTGCTCGCCGATGAAATCCTGACGCCGGGCGATGGGCAAGTACGAGCGCTGATTTCAGTGGGCGGCAACCCGGTTGTGGGTTTTCCAAACCAGCCCAAAATGGTGCGCGCCCTCGATGATCTGGAGCTGTTCGTGCAGATCGATCCATGGATGAGCGCGAGTGCAAAGCGGGCGACCGTGGTTCTGGCGCCTTCACAATGCTTGGAGCGTGAAGACATCACCAATCTTTCCGAATGGTGGCACGAAACACCTTATGCACGCTACACCGAGGCGATGGTGCCCCCTCCCGGCGATGTGATCGATGAATATGAAATGTTCTGG
The DNA here is from genome assembly GCA_038532855.1 of Pseudomonadota bacterium. Classification (GTDB taxonomy): domain Bacteria; phylum Pseudomonadota; class Alphaproteobacteria; order Sphingomonadales; family Sphingomonadaceae; genus Erythrobacter. Next base: position 5,392 of record JBCAZT010000127.1, on the reverse strand, counting down.
ACACTCGCCAAACATCTGGGCGTCACGATGGAGCTGGCAGGCGGCCCGCTTCCTATGGATGAAAAGCCATCCAAGGAGCTGTTCCTTGATCTGATGACAACAGGATGCATCGTTCCGCCCAGCCAGGTGCGCAAAGACGCGGCCAAAGCTGGCGGTTCGGCGATCGTTTATGACGACAAACATCCGCTGGTTGGCCCGGTTGAGGAAGGCGAACTTGATCGCTTTGATCTTGCCGCAGGCGCGATGCCCGATGCCTTAACCGATTACATCGATGATCCGCTGGCAAGAGCCGGGTTTGAATTTAAGCTCATCAGCCGCAGGTCCAAAACGCGGTTCAATTCGATCGGGCATCCGCTGGCAAAACTGCAGGCCAAAACCACAACCAACCCTGCCTATATCCATCCTGAAGACATTGCCGCATTGGGTCTGGAAGAGGATGGGATTGTTGAGATTACCAGTCCGCATGCGACCATTCACGGTGTGGTAAAGGCAAGCGACAAAGTGCGCCGCGGCCTTGTTTCTATGGCGCATGCTTATGGCGATGCGGACACATCGAAGGATGACGTTCGCACGCGCGGTTCGTCAACCAACAAGTTGACCAGTGACGAGGTGGATTTCGATCCGATCACCGGACAAGCACTCCAAAGCGCAATCCCAGTGAAACTGGTCGCAGCCTAACCCAACACTTTTTTCAAGGACACAGTTGATGCCAACCAATCGCCGGTTCCTCCTCCAGCGTCGCCCCGATGGGGAGCCTGTTCCAGAAGATTTTGCGCTTGTCAGCGAACCAACACCTGATCTCGCCGATGGGCAATTTCTGGTACGCAATCATTATGCCTCGCTTGATCCTGCTATGCGCGGTTGGATGGATGCTGGTGGCAATTATATGCCGCCCGTGCCGCTGGGCACATCAATGCGGGCAAGCACAATCGGCGTGGTCGAAGAAAGCAAAGCGGAAGGTTTTGAAGCGGGCCAATGGGTCATGGGCCTCAACGCGCTGGAAGATTACTCAGTCAATGTGGCGGGCGGGTTTACCCAACCGATTGATCCGTCACTGGTACCCAGCGTAACCAACTATCTCTCGATCTTCGGCGCGGTCGGGATGACGGCCTATTTCGGGTTTCTCGACGTATGCGAACCAAAAGAAGGTGAAACCGTTTTGGTAAGCGGTGCGGCTGGCGCGGTCGGATCGCTTGTCGGGCAACTCGCCAAAATTCATTGCTGCCGCGCTGTTGGCATTGCGGGCGGGCCTGAAAAATGCGCCAAACTGACCGAGAAATACGGGTTCGATGCGAGCATTGATTACAAGGGCAAGGATGAGGCAGCCCTAACCGCTGCCATCGCAGAAGAGTGTCCAAACGGCGTGGACGTGATTTTCGAAAATGTCGGGGGCGCGATTCTTGATGCGGGGCTAATGAACCTTAGTCTTTACGCGCGCGTTGGGCTGTGCGGCCTGATCAGCGAATACAACACCGATGCCGTGGGCGCGCGCAATCTTTGGAACCTGATTGTCACGCGATCGTCAATCAGGGGGCTTTTGGTGATGGATTACGTCGAGCGTTTCCCCGAAGGCGCGGCCAAAATGGGCGAGTGGGCAGCAGCCGGGAAATTGGCAAGCGAAGAGCATATCGATGAGGGGCTTGAAGGTGCTTACGACAGCTTTATGCGGCTGTTTGCTGGTTCCAACCAAGGCAAAATGATCCTCAAGATCGCGCCTTAAATCCGATGGCCCGAGATCTGCTTGTGCTGTCAGGTGGTCACCGCTTTTACGAAACGGAATTTGACCAGTTTCTCGCAAGCCTTGGCGATTGGGACATAACCCATTTGCAGCATCCCGAAGCCGAAAAAGCCGTCGCCAATGGCCGCGCAATGGAAGCGGATGCGCTGCTGTTTTACGACATGGGCGGCTATACTTTTGCGGATAATTGGGTGACGTCGCGCCCTCCCTTGCCTGAATATCGCACAGCTATTGTGGAACGCTTCAAATCAGGGCGCGGGGCTGTGGCGATGCATCATGCTCTTGCCGGGTGGGCGGATTGGCCCGAATGGCACGATATGCTGGGCGGGCGATTTCTTTACACGCCGGGCGAAGTACGCGGGAAGCCTTCGCTTGATTCGGGCTATAGATTGAATGTCGATTACACAGTGCAAGTGGTAGCCGATCACCCGGTTACTGCAGACCTGCCTCAAGCCTTCCCGCTGTGTGATGAACAATATCTTGGCCATGTGTTCGAAGCCGAGGTGGAACCGCTTTTGCGCTCTGATTTCGCATTCACGCGTGAAAATTTCCATTCTGCCGCTTTGGCGATTTCTGGAACGATGGATTCCAACGAGGGCTGGGATCATCCTAAGGGAAGCAATTGCATCGGCTGGCACAAACAAGTGCACGGCGCGCCGCTTGTCTATCTCCAGCCAGGCGACACCAAAGAGGCGTTGCTTAACCCGCATGTGCAGCGGCTGTTTGCCAATGCCCTCAAATTCACTGCAAGAGACCCATCATGACACCTATCGAGACAATCAATGCCTTTATCGCTGCATGGGACGAATATGATCTTGAGAAGATATATTCCTTCATGGCTGAAGATATCGAATGGACCGACATCCCGCTTTCTACCGTTAACGGCATCGGCGCGGTGCGCGCAAAGATGGACGGCTTTCCAGGTGTCGAGGCGTGCGGTTTTGAAACCCACCATATCGCTGCCAATGGGAATGTTGTTTTGACCGAGCGCACCGATTGGTTCGAAATGAAGGGCCGCAAACGCACAATCCGCGTCATGGGCGTGTTCGAATTGGATGGTGCAGGCAAAATACTGAAATGGCGTGACTATTTCGACAGCGCGGAATTTCTGCGCGAATTTGGCGACCTTGCGCCCTCCTAAAATGAACAGGCTGCATCCCATGCAACCCTAACACATTCGCGCATCGCTTTGGGCGTGAGGCTTTGGCTAGGAAATACCCAAAGCCATTGGGATGGAAAACTTGCAATGAACAAGCCAGAAGCGATCAAGAACACCAACATGTTCGCGCCAGAGACGCTAACGGATCCGTTCGATTATTATACCGCCGTGCATGATGCTGGGATGGCTATAGAGCACATTGCCGAAATGAACGCCTATGTGGTCTACAGCTACGAGCTTTGCAGCGAGGCGAATACCAAGCCTGAAATCTTCTCCAATGACTTTACGTCGCTGATGGGCCGGGAGGAAGACGAAGAGCTACAAGCGATTCTTGCAGAAGGTTGGGAAGATACGGCCACCTTGCTGACCGCCGATCACCCTGTTCACACCCGCAATCGCAAGCTTGTCAATCTGGCTTTTTCCGCCCCTCGCGTGAACGCCATCGAGGAGACAATGCGTACCAAATCCATCGCATTGATCGAAGAGATGGCCAAAAAAGGCGGCGGCGATTTTGTCGAAGACTTCGCCATTCCGCTGCCCGTTTACATGATTGCGGGCCAGATCGGGCTCGATAACGATCCTAAACAGGTCAAATACTGGTCTGATGCTGCAGTTGATCGCTTCAGCCAGATGATCGACCATGAACGCAAACTCGAATGCGCGCGCTCTTTCGTCGAATATCAGCACTACATGAAGGGCAAGATCGATGATCGCCGTGCCAATGGCGGTGATGATCTGCTGACCGATCTGGTCGAAGCACGTATAGAGGGCGAGACGCCGCTGACCGACCCTGAAATCATGTCGATCATGCAGCAATTCATGGTCGCCGGGAACGAAACAACGACCTCATCGCTTGCTGGCGGCCTTCTCCAGCTAATCCGCAATCCAGAACAAATGGAAAAAGTGAAAGCTGCCGCAGGCGGCCGCGATCCGAAATTGATCGGCAATCTGGTAGAAGAGACGCTTCGCTACGAAACGCCAAGCGCAGGCATGTGGCGGATTGTCAAACAAGATACAGAGCTTGGCGGTGTTGCCATTCCGGCAGGGGCAACTGTGCAATTGCGCTATGCCGCCGCTAACCGTGATCCCAACAAGTTTGAAAACCCCAACGCTTTCGACGTTGAGCGCAAAAATGCGCGCGCGCATCTCGCCTTTGGCAAGGGTCCGCATATGTGTGTTGGCAATATGCTCAGCCGCAAAGAAATGCTGGTGGCGTTTGATGAGCTGTTTGAGCGGCTCGATAATTTCGCCGTATCGGATGAGAGCGGAATTGCGATCCTTCCCAACATCCTTTTGCGCGGCGTGACCAAGCTGCCGATCACTTACACGGTGAAAGGGTAAGCCGCTTCATGAATTTCGACCTTTCCGAAGAACAGGAAATGTTCCGCGAAAGCGTGACGCGATTTTCCTCGCCCATTGATGTCGAGGCGCGGCGCAAGTTGCGCTTGTCGCCCACGGGCTATGATCGCGAACGCTGGCAACAATTGGCTGAGATGGGTCTGATTGCGCTTGCTGGATCAGAAGATGCAGGCGGCATGGGCGGATCACCTGTTGATCTATCGCTGATTGCCGAAGCAATTGGCGCTGCCAATTCGCCTGATCCTTGGCTCGAATTGGGCGTACTGCCTACGCTCTTGCTGGATAAGGCAGGCGCGAATGATGTTCTTGAACCGGTTATGTCGGGCGAACAGATTGTCACTCTCGCTTGGGCAGAGCGCGCGCAAAGATACAATCTTGAACCCGTCAATATGGTGGCGGAAGGCAGCGCTGACGGCTTTGTTCTAACCGGTGAGAAAACCTTCGTTATGGGCGCCATGATGGCCGATCACTTTATCGTGACAGCCAAATGCGATGGCTCGCCGACATGCTTTTTGGTGCCGCGTGATGCGCAAGGCGTTGAAGTGCGCGCATACCGCCTGACCGATGGCAGCATTGCGGGCGAGTTGAAGCTCACTCGCGCTGTTCCCACAGCGCGGCTTAACCTTGCGCAAAGTGACCTTACTCAGATCGTTAATCTTGCGCGCCTTTATGCCGCAGCGGAAATGGTGGGGCTGGGTCAACGCTTGCTCGATGACACGCTCACTTACGTCAAAGAGCGCGAACAATTTGGGGTAGCCATCGGATCGTTCCAAGCGCTCCAGCACAGGCTGGTGGAATGCTACACCCGGATCGAACAGTGTCGTTCCATGCTCTATCGCGCCTCATTGGCCGATGACAGCGACAAGGCCGGGTATCAACGCGCAGCCGCTGGCGCCAAAGCCTTTATCGGCGAGCAGGTTGACGCGATCGCACGCGAGGCTGTGCAGATGCATGGCGGCATGGGGATCACCGATGAATTGGCAATTGGCCACGCGATGAAGCGGGCATTGGTCTTGGCGCGACTGTTTGGCGACACAGACAGCGTAATGGCCGAATATGCGATGGCGGCCTGAGGGAGAGCGAAGATGGGCGCAAAAATCGATCCGGAATTGTGGAGCGATGATGCTGAACCGCAT
>JBCAZT010000126.1:0-7382 GCA_038532855.1 Pseudomonadota bacterium | reverse complement strand
GATAAAGCGTTGGTCAGCAAAGGCCTTGGCGCAGCAGGATTGGCAGCTTTGGCTGTTGTCGCCTTGTGGCTCGTCATGGTGTTTGCGCCCGGAACACCATTGATTGATGAGGCCGCTTGTATAACTGAAACAGGCGCAGCCGTTCCGGGTTGTTCAATCCATGCAGAGCTTCGACCGCTTTACCAATCTCTTGTTGGCGGGTTTTTCCTGCTCTTTCTTCTCACCGGTTGGGCGTATGGCCGCGCGACCGGCACGATCAAAGACCACCGTGATCTGGTCGCTATGATGGCGGAAAGTATGAAGGATATGGGATATTACCTCGTCCTCGCTTTTGCCGCTGCGCATTTCGTGGCGATGTTCAACTGGTCAAACCTTGGTCTAATTACCGCTGTGCATGGTGCAGACGCCATTGAATCAACAGGATTGCCGTTGCCGATTGTTTTGGGCCTGATGGTTCTGTTTTCCGGACTGCTCAATTTGTTCGTTGGCTCTGCATCGGCCAAATGGGCGCTCTTGGCACCGATCCTTGTGCCAATGCTGATGCTGCTGGGGATCAGCCCGGAAGGCGCAACAGCCGCGTACCGTGTGGGTGACAGCGCGACCAACATCATCACGCCTTTGATGGTCTATTTCCCGCTAATCCTTGTTTTTGCGCAGCGTTGGCAGCCCAATTTCGGGCTCGGTTCGCTAACCGCGATGATGCTTCCCTATTCGGTATGGTTGCTGATCTCAGGCACCGTATTGATCGTCATCTGGTTCTACCTTGGCATTCCCTTGGGCCCCGATGCACCGGTGGGATATGAATTGGCAAATGCAGGCGGATAGCTTTTAAAGCGCACGAGACATATCGAAACAAAACGACTTGGGCAGTGAAACCAATTGGACAAAATCGGCGTACTACAAGGTAGGAGGCCCAATATGCCGAACTTGTTAAAGCGCATTTTTGTTCTGCCATTCTTGGCGGCCATGCTGGTGGCCAATTCCAGCGCTCCGGTGAATTACAAGCTGGACCAAAGCAATTCGTTGCTATCAGCAAAAGTGCCATTTTTCGGCTTATCGAGCAAAACCGCCACATTCCCCAAGATGCGGGGCACTGCGACGATTGTGGGCAATGATCCCTCCCAGGCGGCGATCGATGTGACCTTCGATTCCACCGCTTTGACAGCGCCGGACACGACGACATTGAAAAGGCTCAAAAGCGAGAAGTTCTTCTGGACGGCCAAATACCCCTCAATCCGCTTCGTTGGCCGTTCGCTCAAAATGAGCAGCGCGACCAAGGGGACCATGACAGGAAAGCTCACCGCGCGCGGGGTGACCCGTGATCAAACATTGAATGTCACATTTGATCGTGACCCTTTAAAAGCCCCCTCCACTGCCGCGATTAGCTTTACCGCTACAGCTGTGATTGACCGGCGCAAATATGGGATGAAGAGCTTCCAGCTGATTGTTGGCAACAAGGTCGATATCAAACTGAAAGCGCGGCTAGTGGCGCAGTAGTCATCACTCTGGATCATCTTCCAGATCACGCGCGACCTTGGGATCGCGCAGCAATTCTTCAATCCGGTCGGCCTCAGCAAAGCTTTCATCCTTGCGAAATTTAAGCTTGGGCGCGAATTTGAGACCCAGCCTTTTGGCAACTTCGCGCTGAAGGAATGCAGTGTTCTGGCGAAGCGCATGCACCACGTCATCTTCACCTGTGCCTAGAAGAGGCTTCACATATGCCGTAGCATTGCGCAGGTCAGGTGTCATGCGCACTTCCGTCACTGCGATATTCGAAGCGCTCACAACATCATCGTGCACTTCTTGGCGTGCAAGCAGTTCTGACAGAATATGTCGCACGCGCTCACCCACTTTTAGGACGCGGACCGATTGTTGTTCGGCGGTGTGATCTTGTCTTCGGGCCATCGTATCAATTCATCTTCGAGAGAATGTTCTTAAGCGAATTCATATTGCGAGCAGTGCCCTTGACCTTCAGCCTGCGCTCTAAGACCTTATTCGACAAGTCGGACACACCCACACCGTGCACATAGTCCAAAAACAGAACTCGGTCACCCAATGCCAGCCGCTCGCTGCCTTTTGCCCTTTGCTCTTCAATCAGGGCATCGACTGCGCTTTGGTCAGGCTGTTGACTTAGGAAAATCGAATGGACCATTTTGTCAGAGCCGTGCTGTGGCCCGGTTCCATGAAATGGGTTTTCATCAATCGCTGCCGCCACTTCAGCGCGGGTGCGCACCATGGCGCAAGACTTGAAACCAAAGGCATCACCGAGCACATTTTCCAATCGCATTTCCAGCATGACAGGATCGCGATCATCGCTGAAAATCACATTGCCGCTTGCTGCAACGGTGGTCAGGTCTTTGAAATCAGCTTTTTCAAGCGCCGCCTTCAAATCGACCATCTTTACTCGATTTCCGCCAATATTGATGCTGCCAAGCAGCACAAGATAGCGCGTCATCCCCCCATACCCGTCTCAGTAGGCGATGGACGCATCGTGGGGATAGCGGTGGAGGATGCTTTGGCGAGCAATCGTCCCTCTTCACTGCGCAATTCGCTTTCAAGAAAGATCACACGGCGCCCTGCCCTGACCACCCAGCCTTTGCCAATGATCGTCGCGCCGCGTGGGATTAGGCCGATAAGCTTCATCGAGATTTCGAGATTAAGGGGCGCCTGCTCGCCGCCTGTGGCCGCGACATAGGCGTATCCCATCACATCATCGAGATACCCTGCAACTAGGCCGCCCTGAACGCCGCCGCGCCATGTGGTCATCTCATCCTTGACGGTAAAGCGCATGGTGGCCGTGGCAGTTTCTTCATCGAAACCGAGAAATTCAGAGCCAAGCGTTTCCGAATGCGGGGAGCCCATCACGGAATCGATCGCGAGTGGCGGAAACGCCCCGGGATTGTTTTCACTATCGTCCATCATTCAGCCCCCGGCACTGGTGTTGGCAGCGCAGTCGACGTCGCGCGGGCAAGCAGTTTGCCGCTTTCCTCGTCATACAATTCCCCTTCGAGGAATGCGACGCGTTTTCCGGCTTTGACTACCCGCCCTTTGGCGATGATCGGAGCGAGCGGGACCATGGAGATGAAAGTCAAATTCATATCCAAGTTGAGCGGAAGCTTCATGCCGTGTTCGCTTCCCTCAGTCGAGGCAAGCAAGGCGCCGCCCATCACTTCATCGAGGAAGCCTGCAATCAATCCGCCCTGCACAGCGCCTCGAGGGCTCGCAAAGCTGGGCGGAGGATTAAAGCGAGTAGTGAGTTCGGACCTTTCGGCATCGAACGCGACATATTCGCTACCCATCAACTCAGCCGAAGGGGAACGCTGGCCTTCCCAAATTTTGGTCATTTACCCTCCTCATCCCCTCACGTTTACGGGAGGGGTAGTGAGACTTGGTCCGCGAAAGCGGGCTTAGTCGCAGCGGGGTGGGTGTGCCCCCTTTGAAGCGTAGAGCCCCCTCCCCTTAATCCCCTCCCCGCCGGGGAGGGGAGATCAGTCTCGCCTCAATGTTCACTATGCCGATGTTCTAGTGCCTTCGCGATCCGCTCCAACATGTCCGTTTGCTTTCGGTTCTCGTAATAGAGACCTATCAGCGCAAAGCAGGCGAAAATTCCGGCAATGAAGGCGAAAAGCGCTAATCCCATCAACCAACCTCCAGCGTCCGCTCGCGTTCTTCGACTTCGAAGACTTCGAGTTGATCGCCCGGTTGAATATCGTTCGTGTCTTCCAGAACCACGCCGCATTCGAGGCCTGAGCGAACTTCGTCCACATCGTCTTTGAATCGGCGAAGCGATGCGATGGTGGTTGCCGAAACGATGACATCTTCGCGGGTGAGACGCGCGAACAGGCCTTTGCGGATGACTCCATCTTCGACCAATAGACCTGCGGCTTTGTCCCGCTTGCCCGATCTGAAGACCTCTTTCACCTGTGCGCGGCCAACGACGGTTTCGATCCGCTCAGGGCCAAGCTCGCCGGCCATTTCCTTGGCGACTTCTTCTGTGAGGTGGTAGATCACATCATAATACATCATCCGAACGCCATCGCGTTTCACCAATTCACGCGCTTTTGCATTGGGGCGTACGTTAAAGCCAATGATTGGCGCTTCGGAAGCGGCTGCCAAAGTCACATCGCTCTCTGTAATCGCGCCAACGCCTGCATGCAGAACGCGAACCTTAATCTCGTCATTCGAGATATTGTGGAGCGCTGTAACGATCGCTTCGACCGATCCTTGCACATCCGCTTTCACCAAGACGGGCCATTCGATCACATTGGATGCCAAAATGTTGAACATCGTATCAAAGCTGGTCGGAGCAAGCGCGGTGCGTTTTTCGGTCGCTTTTTCCTGACGATAGGAGGCAACTTCGCGAGCGCGCTGTTCGTTTTCGACCACGGTCAACTGATCACCAGCCGATGGCACACCACCAAGGCCAAGCACTTCAACAGGCATAGAAGGTCCCGCTTCTTTGATCTGTTTGCCTTGATCATTGACAATCGCGCGAACGCGGCCACTTTCGGTGCCAACCACAAAGGTATCGCCCCGCTTCAACGTACCGCGTGTGATGAGGACGGTCGCAACAGGACCGCGCCCTTTGTCAAGCTGAGCTTCGATCACAGTCGCATCCGCATCGCGGTCCGGGCGCGCTTTTAACTCAAGCAATTCAGCCTGAAGCGCGATTTTTTCGAGCAATTCATCAAGCCCGGTTTTCTTAACCGCTGAGATTTCAACGTCCTGCACATCGCCAGACAGTTTCTCAACGATCACCTCGTGTTCAAGCAAGCGATTGCGGACATTGTCCGGGTTCGCTTCTGGCTTGTCCATTTTGTTGATCGCCACGATCATAGGAACACCGGCAGCTTTGGTGTGATTGATCGCTTCAATCGTCTGCGGCATGATACCGTCATCGGCGGCTACAACCAGCACCACAATATCCGTCACACCGGCACCGCGCGCGCGCATTTCAGTGAATGCTGCGTGGCCAGGTGTATCGAGGAAAGTGATGGTCTGCTTATCTTTGGTGGTGACCTGATAGCTTCCGATATGCTGGGTGATACCGCCGGCTTCGCCCTTGGTCACATTGGCATTGCGCAAGGCATCAAGCAAAGATGTCTTACCATGATCGACATGGCCCATAATGGTGACAACCGGCGGACGCGGTTTCAGAGTTTCAGCTGGATCAACATCCTCTTCGGCCTGAATATCGACGTCAGCTTCGGACACTTTCTCGATATTGTGACCGAATTGTTCGACGAGCAATTCCGCTGTGTCCTGATCGATGGTTTGGTTGACCGTGACCATCATATCGAGATTGAACAGCTCTTTGACGAGATCGGCGCCTTTTTCGCCCATACGTTTTGCAAGCTCGCCCACGGTAATTGCTTCGGGGACAATCACATCGCGCACTTGTTTCTCGCGCGGGGCTGATGGACCACCTTGCGCGCGGCGTTCTTTTTCGCGCGCGCGTTTCAGAGCGGCGAGTGAACGTGCACGGCGGCCTTCATCCTCGTTAAGAGCTTTCGTAACGGTCAGTTTGCCAGAACGGCGTTTATCCTTGCCGCCGCCTGTATCTTTGGCCGCGCGCTTGTCTTCTTTCTTTTTCTTTTCAGGCTTTTTGGGCTCAGGCCGCGCAATTGGTGTAAACTTACGGGCAGCTGGCGTTGGGCTGCCTTTCGCCGTTTCAGGTGCATCCGCCACGTCGTTTGCACTTGCCTCAGCAGCAGCGGCAGCTTCGGCTTCTTCAGCAGCGCGCTTGGCCGCTTCTTCTTCAGCCTTTTTGTTTTCCTCGCGTTTGCGCGCTTCGTCTTCGGCGGCTTGTTTGGCTTTGGTCTCGTCACGCTTGCGCGCTTCTTCGGCCATTCGCAGCCGCTCTTCTTCAGCCTCACGCTGAAGCCGAGCAACACGTTCTTGCGGCGTTTCAGCATCTGCTGCTTTTTTGGCAGGCTTGGGCTTTTCAGCGGCAGGAGCGGGCGCAGGCGCTGGGGCCGGTGCAGGCGTTGCCTCTGGTGCAGGGGCAGGTGTTTCGCCGGGCTTTAGAAGCTTACGACGACGCTTAACCTCAACCGCGACCTTATTGGTGCGGCCGTGGCTAAAGGTCTGTTTGACCTCGCCTGCGTCCACCGCCTTTTTTAGGCCGAGTGGTTTTCGTGCTGGTTTTTTTTCTTCGTCGCTCATTATGTGCTCAAAAGCCCTTCAAATATATCCGTTCTTGCGCGCCAATCACTCAGCGTGCGCAGCGCCCAAAGCGCTGTTTTCCAATCCTTCAAAAGCGGTTTCTTCGCCGCTTACGAAATGCGCCAGACGATCAATCGCCTGCCCAACCCTTAATGCCGCGCGTCTGTCGCCCGCATGGCCTGCGACGCCCATATGGACGGTGTTCTCGCGGCCCAATGCCACAGACAGGCTAGCGCGGTCCAGTGGCAAGGTTGCACCGCGTTGGCCGGACCCTTCGGCATCGCAGCCAACGCGCCATGCTTGGTCCAGCCTTTTGCGCCCATCCTCGCTCGCGTCATTAGCATGGCACAAAAGGGCGATGCGACCCGTGCGCGCATGTTCTTCGATCCTAGCCGACCCCAATACCAAGGTGCCTGCGCGCCATTCCAAACCCAACCTTTCGATCAAAGCTCGCCGTAATCCCTTTTCGACCAAGTAGGAAAGATCGTCAGGAATGGTCAGTCGCGCGCCTTCAGGTCCGCCTTTGAAGGCACGCATCAAAGCTCGCTTTAGATGGCCATCGGCGACGGCCTCTTCAAGCTTTGCGCGATCGGGCGTGATCCAAGCACCACGCCCGGGCGCCTTTCCGGCCGGATCTGGCAAAACCAGCCCATCAGGTGAGATGGCAAGTCTGATTAGTTGGTCACGCGGCAAAGTCTCGCCCGAAAGCACGCAGCGGCGCTCACTCGCGGAAGCACGAGCGCCCTTAGGAACAGCGATGGCGGGGTTTACGCGCTCATTGGGTGGAGTCCGCATCGGCGGCCTCCTGAGTTGCTGGTTCTTTGTCTTCGAACCAGTGCGCGCGGGCAGCCATGATGATCTCGTTGCCCTGTTCTTCGCTTAAGCCATATTCGCCAAGCACGCCGCCTTTGTCCTGTTCACGTTGCGGGCGGCGCATCGGCGGACCGTCTGCATTGTTGCGGCGCTTGGGCGCTTCGCGTTTCTTGGCAATCAGTTCATCGGTCGCCAAGTCAGCCAGATCATCAAGCGTTTTGATGCCCGCTTTGCCCAACGTCACAAGCATTGCCTCCGAAAGGTGCGGGATTTCAGCGATAGCATCTTCCACACCAAGTTCGCGGCGAGCAGTGCGATGCCCTTCTTCAGCACGTTCGATGGCTTCCACCGCGCGGCTTTGCAGCTCTTCGGCTAGCTCTTCATCAAAGCCCTCAATCGCAGCC
>JBCAZT010000125.1:0-7470 GCA_038532855.1 Pseudomonadota bacterium | reverse complement strand
AGTGGTCGATGTAAGTGTCAGATTATCGCTGAGATCCAGGTTCCACAAAAGCCGTCCAAACCACACATCAGTTTCACCAAAGGGCACACCGTTGCGACCTGCTGCGAGGGATGGCGTTGGGATTGATGCCGATACGGCTGCCGCAGCATCAGGCAAGAATTGGCGCTGGTCAAAAGCGTTGCAATCATAGCCCGGGTCAATTACCAAGCCGCCGCCGAGAAGGACGATCGGATCAGCAACACCATTGGCTCCACACGAAATGTCGCCATGCGAGATCGCGCCATCATTTGTGTTGCGCACATATTGCACTTTCAGGTTCGCATCGAACCGGTCATTATCATCATAAGCCAGTGTTACGCGGCCCACGAAGTTTGACGCAGAACGAGCATCCCCGTGCACGGTTGGTGTGCCGGGCTGAAGCAGCAAAAATTCGTCAATATCGTTGTATTGTGCTGCTATGCGAATGCCCAAATTGTCGGAAATTGGTCCGGAGATATAGCCGCCAACAGTGTAGCCTTTTTCTTCAAACTCGTATTGCGCCTGTCCGCCGATTTCCCAATCGGGAGTGGGGTCTGCTGAACGGATCGCAAACACACCAGCAGACGCTGACTTACCAAAGAACAAAGACTGCGGGCCTTTCAGAACGTCAATCTGTTGCGTGTCGAAAAAGCCAGCTTGAACAAGGCGCATGCTCGATACCTGAACGCCGTCAAAATCAAATGCGACAGCTGAATCGAAGCTCGACGAAATGTTCGATGAACCGACACCACGAAGGCTCAATTGCCCACCAGATCCCGAGCCACCCACCTGTACGTTAAGCGAAGGCACGCGGCTGACAACATCTGCCACTTGGTCAACGCCATATCTTTCAAGAGTTTCGCCGCCGATTGCGGTAACCGTCACGGGAACCTCTTGCAGGCTCTCATTCTGGCGACGGGCCTGAACGATGATTACGTTTTCATCTTCGAACGAAACGTCTTGGACTTCGGCATCTTGAGCAAAAGCGGCCTGCGGCAATCCGAACATCGCGGTTGCTGCGACACCCCCCATAAGAGCGCGCTTTGCGTTGCGCGAAAGGCCATTAGAGGCAATTCGAGTCTGAAGTGTGATCATAGCTCTCTCTCCCTTACAAGCCGGCATACGCTGCCAACCCAATTCCCCAACCAGAACGCATCTGTGCTTTTATCTGGCGTGTCACAATGTGTATGGAGGAGGCGGCTGCTGCTCATCTAGCAAAAGCGCTAGTAACCACGCCGAACTGCGGCATTTTCGCCACTATACCTCCGAAAGTGCCGAAATCCGTAGCGTCAGCTTACGTAAACGGAAGGTGTTTTGGCCGCGTTTTTGCCACTTGCAGATCGCTTTCCATTTCATCGCGGCGCGGGTCATGTGGCCATACCCATTCATCGCCCAAGACACGTTCCACGCGCAATTCAGGCGGTATATTGTCAGCGCCAATCATCGCATCACAGCTTTGGTGGAATGAATAAATGCGGGCTTCTTGATAAGACAGTGGCACTGACCGGAACGCTGCGCTTTGCATGGATTTCTGGATCGCCTCGCCAAATTGCGTGTCTTCCAAAATGATAGGGCTCATATCGCGGCCATTGGGTTTGGATGCATCCGGCACAGTCCAAAGGTCAGGTGCAGGCCCATCGCCCCAATCCAGGGCCATCGTCACCAATTCCAGCCGCGTCGTGGTGAGCGATGTAGGCCAAAACACCAATGGCGGCACAAAGTAATTCGATAGGGGCGACACCCAATTGGGAAACAGAGTGTAGCTTTGCGTGCATGTGCGCCCCAATTCGCCGACACTGTCAATCTCCTGCCATTCGGGCGGGCTATCAACTGCGCGCACATGTTCGCGATCGGTGTTTTCAGGAGCAGGGGCCAGCATGCGCGCATGGCCATTGGGATACAGCGTGTTCAGATTACGCTTTGGATCGACCAGCGGGGCGACTGTGTTGGGATGGATAAAAGGCACATGGTACACTTCCATGTTCGCCTCCATCGCCACTTTCCAATTGCAGTTGAGATCGAACGAATAGCGCGCTGCGAGACGCACTTTGTCAAACGCAAATTCGTCCCATTCATCCAGTAACGGGCCCAGCCATTTGGTCAGCGGCATCGCCTCATCGTCAAAATTCACGAAGATGACATTGCCCAGCAACTCGCAGCGCACCGGGATTAACCCCCGGCAGCTCATATCGAAGTCTTTGGGGAAATCTTGACGTTCCGGAACGCCGACTAGGGTGCCGTCGGTTTTATATGTCCAATTGTGATAGCCGCACATCAGGCGCGATGATTTGCCCTTATCCTCGGTCACCACAGGCGCGCCTCGGTGGCGGCACGTATTGTAAAAGGCGCGCACCTCGCCATCCATACCGTGGACTAGGATGATGGGGTCGCCCGCATTGTGCCAGCGCATATAACAGCCGGGCTCGGGTATCTCATCGATATGGCCTGCAAACAGCCATGATTTCTTGAAGATGTGCTCTTCTTCAAGCTTGTGATAGGCCTCGCTCGTATAGCGGGCTGCTGGCATGTCGGGCAGTTTGGGAAAGCTTTTGGGCGGTGCGGTTCGTTTGCCTTCCCACTCCATCAAAGCCTTTAACCGAGCGGCTTCGGCTGCATCTATCATCTAGCATCTCCCCGATCCAGTTTAGCCAAGAAAGATTGCGGGGCGACTGACAAAATGGTTGCCTGCCCCATCGCTTTAGCCAGTGGTGCCTTCAAGCGCTGGGCGTAATCTGATGCTAAAGTAACGCCATTGGGGAGAGAACACTTGGCAGGACGCGTAGAGGGTAAAGTCGCGCTGGTTACTGGCGGCGCAATGGGATTGGGCAAAGCGGACTCCATTCGGCTGGCTGAAGAAGGCGCGAAAGTTATCGTGACCGATCGCGAAGTGGAATTGGCGCACGAAGTGGCCGATTCTATCGGTGGTGATGCAATGGCATTAGACGTCACTGACGAACAGCAATGGAAAGACGTGATGCAAGCCGTGGGGGAACGGCATGGCGGGCTCGATATCCTCGTCAACAATGCGGGCAATGTGATTTTTGAGAACATCGAAAACTGCTCTCTTGATCACTTTAAATTGCATCTTGATATCCATGTGAACGGCACATTTTTGGGCTGTAAGTACGCATTGCCACTCATGAAAAACCGCCACGAAAAAGTCGGTGGAGGCGGCTCTTCGATCATCAATATGGCCTCAACCGCTGCTCTGATGGGATATGCAATGATCCCAGCATACACTGCGGCCAAAGGGGCGATCAGTGCTATGACCCGCTCTATCGCGATGCACTGTCAGGATGAAGGCTATGGTATTCGTTGCAATGCGTTGGCGCCCGGCGGAATTGAAACGCCTATGGTGCGCGATATTTCAGGGCGAGGCGGCGAGGAGCTAATGGAGATCCCCACAGGCCCGCTTCCGATGGACGGCCTAGGCGATCCGCGCGACATTGCTGGATGCGTGCTCTTTTTGGCGAGCGATGAGGCGCGGTTCCTCAACGGTCTGACAATCCCGGTTGATAATGGCCTTGATGCGCGGCCTCACCACTGATCGGGTTTGAGCCTTGGGAGAAGAAAGCAAAGAACCCGGCGTTTATCGCTACTATGTTTTGGCACTGCTGACAGTCGCTGCGATTTTCTCGATCGCAGATCGGCTAGTGTTGTCCATTTTGCTCGAAGATATCAAAGCAGAGTTCACGCTTTCCGACACTGAGCTGGGATTGCTAACAGGTCTTGCTTTTGCACTCTTTTACGTGCTCGCAGGCTTTCCCATCGCGCGGCTCGCCGACCGGTCAAATCGCAAGAATATCGTTGCTGCTTCACTCGCCTTTTATAGCGCGATGACGGCACTGTGCGGCGCGGCGGTTGGGTTTTGGACGCTTTTCCTTGCGCGAATGGGTGTGGGAATTGGAGAAGGCGGCGCCGGTCCTCCTGCTGTATCCTTGCTGCCTGATTATTTCAGAAAGTCAGAACTCGCCCGAGCGATGAGCATTCACACTTGGGGCGCTGTCCTTGGAACGGGTATTGGATTGATTGCAGGCGGCGCATTGGCTGCGGCGTTCGGTTGGCGCATGGCGTTTGTGCTGCTGGGGCTGCCCGGCCTTGCTTTGGGCGCGCTGATTTTCTTCACCATGAAAGAACCTCCGCGCGGGCGCTACACCCCCCAAGCGATGGATACCAAGCAATCGGGCTTTGGTGAGACGATCCAGTCATTCCTCAAAAATCGCGCATTGATGTACACTTGCATCGGCTGGGCGCTGGTGACGACGATTGGCTATGCCATGGCGATCTGGCTTGCGCCCATAATGCTGCGCAATTTTGAGATGGAGACGGCTAATGTCGGTCTCATTCTGGGGCTCACCTTTATTGCAGGTGGCATTCCGGGGCCCATAATCGGCGGAATGCTGGTTGATTATCTGTCCAAATATGATGTGCGATGGCGGGCTTGGATCCCGGCAATTGGCACGCTGGGCTGCCTGCCGCTTTATTATCTGTGCCTCACTGCCGGATCATTGACGGCGTTTCTTGGCTTTTTCGTCGTCGGATATCTGCTTTTCCTATTTCAGAACGGCCCGAGCATTGCGATCATCCAGACATCCACAAGCACAGGCGAGCGCGCCACAGCCTTTGCCTTTGCGCTGTTGTTCAACAATATGTGCGGGCAAGCCTTGGGACCCTTTGTGATCGGCGTGACAAGCGACGCGCTGGCCCAAGATTATGGCGCGCAGAGCCTGAATATTGCTGTCTTGGGAACCTGTTTTGTTGCGGGGATCGGAGCCATCATTTCCTACCTTTTAGCAGGGCAGGAAATCCGCAAACAAGAAGCCAGCCTTCAAGCAGCTCAGCCTATCTAAAACCCGGGATGGATCGACAAGGCCCCGCCATCCACCAGCATTTCCCCGCCTGTCATAAACGGACATTCGTCTGAGGCGAGAAAAGCAATTGCGGCGGCTGTTTCTGATGGATCTCCTAGCCGATTGAGCGGCGATGTCGCCGCCACCGCCGCTTTCAATCCCGGCATGTGCTCTTCTGCCGAATTGAGAATGCCTGTCTCAGTCGCCCCGGGGATCACCGTGTTGCAGCGGATATTGTACCCAGCTTGCGCACAATAAGTGGCGATGCTTTTTGAAAGGACGCGCACCGCGCCTTTGCTTGAACAATAAGCAGGATCGCCCGGAAGCGCCGCCATGGCAGAGGTGGATGCGATATTGATAATCGCGCCCGATGATCCACCCGGATTGGCTTTCATCGCTTTGATAGCGGCGCGGCATCCAGCCATAGTGCCTTTGATATTGATGTCGTAAATCCGGTCCCAAACCTCATCACTCAAATCTTCGATCGATGCTTGTGAGACCAAGCCTGCATTGTTGACGAGGATGTCGAGCCGTCCCGTATCTCCCAAAGCCTGCGCGACAATATGGGGCCATGCAGCTGTGTCGGAGACGTCCTGCGCCGCGAATGTCGCGCCTGCTTCAGTGCACACTGCCTCGCCATCATCGGTGTTGATATCAGTGCCGAGAACCTGCGCGCCGTCAGCGGCCAGCCGTTTCACAGTGGCCGCGCCAATTCCGCTCGCGCAGCCCGTGACGATGGCCGTTTTGCCAGAAAGGTCGGGCATTATTCGGCCTGTTGCCAAATCTGCGCGCAATCGCGCCCATTATGCGTTTCGACAAAGCGGGCAAGATTGTCTGTCCCTTCGGGCAATTTCCAGCCAATCGTGAAACCGAAATTGGCAAAAGCGAACATCAAAAGATCAGCAAAGGTAAAACGTCCCAAAGCCAAATGGTTGCTATCGCCAAGCACGCTGTCGAAGTACCGCCATTTATCATCCGACATGGCTGATAGTTCTGCGCCTGCCTCAACAGAGACAACACTCATGCGCGGTTCAAACATGGGGCGGCCAGCGCCTGCTCTAAAACCCATTGTCATTGGCACAACGACTTCCTGATCGAAAAGCCGCGCCCATTTGCGCACTTCGGCGCGCTCGCCCGCGGTTTCGCCAAACAGGTTGGGGCTGGGATGCTCCTCCTCGATAAATTCGCAAATCGGCCAGCTTTCAGTGAGGCATGTGCCATCATCCAATTCCAGCGTCGGAATGGTGCCAAGCGGGTTTTTGGCCATGTAATCAGCGTTCTGGCGATTCTCGCCTGTTATGATGTCATAATGAATCCGCTCGAAATCTTTGCCTTCTTGCAATCCTTTTTCGACCATGAACATGCGCACAAGGCGGGGATTGGGGCCTAGGCTGGAATGCAGTTTCGTCATCATTGCTCTCCTCAAACAGTGCTTGGCCCTACCCTATGCTTTTGAAGCTTGCACCGCGCACTCACAAATGCGCTAGGGGACGCACGACATGCGACTTGAAAGAGATGGCCGATGGATTTTCAACTCACCGATGATCAGCGCGAACTGAAAGAAACAGCGCGCAAATTCGCTCGCAGCGAATTGACAGACCTTGCCCGGGAGATGGAGGAGAAAGATTATCCTGTCCCGCATGACATGCTGCGCACCTATGGCGAAATGGGCTTTCTGGGCGTCAATCTGCCAACCGAATATGGCGGGTTGGGGCTTGGGCATTTGGAAGCGCTTTTGGTGCTAGAGGAGTTTGCGCAAGTCTCTAATGCAGTCGCCTTTCCCGTGTTTGAAGCGTTGACTGGCCCCGTGCGAACAATTGACCGTTTCGGTAGCGATGAAATGAAAGCGCGTGTGCTTCCCGAGGTCATAAAGGGTGAGAAAATTGTCGCTGTTTCCATGTCAGAGCCCGACGCTGGCACCGCGTTGACGGATCTCAAAACCAAAGCGGCAGCCGATGGCAACGGCTATGTCGTCAATGGCTATAAACGCTGGACGAGCGGCGGCGGGCATTCGGATTACTATGTCACCTATGCGCGGTTCTCCGATGATCCCGGCGCGAAAGGCATCGGCGCGATCCTGCTTGAAAAAGACATGGAAGGCATGGAGTTTGGAAAGCGCGAAGAACTTATGGGCTTTCGCGGCATCCCAACGGCAGACTTCGCGATCGACAATGTGAAAGTGCCGGGCGAAAACGTGATTATCGGCGCGGGCGGTTTTGGCAAATTGATGAGCGCTTTCGGGCTAGAGCGCTGCGGTAATGCGACACAGGCGTTGGGAGTGGCCGCCGCCGCGCTTGAACAGGCGCTTGAATACACGCAGGAGCGCGAGGCGTTCGGCAAGCCGATTGTTGATTTCCAGGCCGTGCAACTCAAAATCGCAGACATGGCGATGAAAGTGGATGCCGCGCGCCTGTTGATCCATCGCGCCGCGATCAACGCCAGTGCACAAGATGATGGCTTGCCCACGGTTTATGAAAGCAGCCTTGCCAAATGTTTTGCCAATGAAATGGTGCGCGATGTCGCAGCGCTTGGAATGCAGGTGATGGGCGGATATGGCTATCACAAGGATTACGGCATGGAACAGCGCCTGCGCGATGCCTAT
>JBCAZT010000124.1:0-7482 GCA_038532855.1 Pseudomonadota bacterium | reverse complement strand
AGCCCTGCTACAGCGGGCCACAATTCTGGCGCGGCATGATCTTTGGGAGCATGCGCTGTCCGATTGGCAGGCCGCCTGTTCAATCGACGCACCGCCTTTGACACAGCTCGAAAACGACATTTGCAGACGGGCAATGGCGGGCAAGCATGGGTTTGCAGGCGCATTGGAACCTGTAGCCATCAAGGAACTAAGGGCTCTGAAGAAAAACGCTGCGACAGGACATGCGATTGTTCGCCAATTAGCTGAGGGATTGATCTGGAGATTGCGTGATCCCGACGAAAGCAACCGAGCGTTGGCTTGGCAGTTTGCATCGCAAACGGGCACTCGCACAGATTTGCTTAAAGGACTTGTGAGCCGGCTTTTGCCGGGTTCACAATCTGAAACCAGCCCTCATACACTTAGGGAAGTGTCAGAACTCCCACTACTCGACTGAGCCGCTGGCCGATCAACGGAGCCATTCAAATGCGCAGCCAATCGCATCGCCAGCGCGACAATTGTCTGTGTCGGATTGGCATGGCCGCCTGTTGCAAAAACCGATCCGCCAACAACTGATAGATTGGCCGTGCCATGCACTTTTAGGTCTGCATCAACCACGCCGGTTTTGGCGTTCGCGCTCATCCGGGTCCCGCCAAGCTGGTGCAGACTATCGCGGCGACAGCAAATATCGACCGCATCGGGCGTGATCCCATTCGCCTGCTTCATATGGCCGAGCCCGTGTTCCTCCACAAAACTTGCAAAACTACACATGGCTGCATACGCGGTTTCGCAGTCCACTGGATTGATCTTCCAGTGTACGCGTGCACGCGGCTGACCCAGCGGGTCGTTTTCATCGGCAAGACCGACAAAGCTGGCGTGATCGACAGCTTGCTCTGAATCAATCTCGACCAGAACACGCGCTTTGCGATGCCGGACGGTTTTGCCGGTCAACCGTGATTTGACCGAACCGAACCAATCTAGCGGAGAGAGACCACGCTGCGGTTCATATCGCAAGACAAGCGAAGCATTGCCCAACTGCTTCTCGCGCGCGAAGGCAGGATTGAAAGAAAGGCCCGTCTCGCAGAGGGCCGCTCCTTGATAGCGGTGTATGTCAAACGCGCTTTGAAGCCTGCCTAATTGCCTTGTGTCAGCGATAATCTTGCCCGCATCGAGGCGTAAATGTTGGTGAAATCCGCGGCCTAGCCAGCCTGCAACTTCACCCAGCAATTCAGGATTGGTGCGGCGCGCAGCAAGGAGCATTCGGCAGGTCTCAACACAGCCGCCAGCGATGACAAAATGATTGGCTTTCACAAGGAAAGAACGGCCTGTGCGATCCATCACTCGCACCGCTTTTACAGCTTGGGCGTTCCCCATGATTTCCACGCAATGGGCCTCATAAAGAATGTGACGATTTGCGTCATTGAAAGCATCACGCAAATGATCGCCGAAGCGCAAAATGCCCTTCACGTTATCCTCTGCGAAACTCCAAATAGCCGGGATAAAACTGCCAAATTTTTCAGCCTGATCGGCAAGCGCTGCATCTACACAATCATTAGAAATTGCGGGCAACTGCATCAGTTGCGCTGCACTTTCAGACCATTCCAGCATCTCATCATATGATATCGGCCAACCTGTCTCACTGATCCAAGGGCGATCTTCGAAATCATATCGATCAAGCGGGATACACCGTCCCGTCCAGCGCAAACTGGCACCGCCAACCCCGCGCACGCGCACCGCATCAATTTTGCTGGGTTCACCGGTGTTAATCGAATGGAAAACGTGATGCGTGCGCACATCGGTTGTAAGACTGCCGCTCTCGATCACCATGCAATCGCGGTTCAACTTTGCTGCCAAGCTTAGCCCCGCTGGCCCTGCTCCAATAATCGCCACATCAGTGGCAAGCGCCGTCTCACCAACGAAGCTCGCAGAGCGAATGCTCATTGGGCGAGCCTGTCAAAATCATCGCGTGTCAACAATGCGCGGGCCGCCATCACGGTCTCTGGTTGTCCGCCAAATCGATCAATCATTATGTCCCGAATGGCCGTTGGTTTGCGCAGCAAGAACCAAGCAGTTGGAAATAGCCCACGATATTTGCGCTTTTCCAACGCTTCACGATGGACGACTTTCTCTTCCAAATGGCGAATATGCTTATCCATCGCCGCTTTGTCCGCTGCGGACAAATGCGGGCTGCGACTGATCTCGCGCGAAGCATCAAGAAATGCTCGTAGATGCGAGATCGCATGGTCAGCACTCAACGAATTGGCCCTGACCAGCGCATTATAGCCGCAATTCTCGATAAGCGTGAAACGAGCTCCCAATGCCAACATATGCGCGTACAGGATAAAGTCTTCACCCAATCGGCAGCGGTCATTAAAGGCAAGGCCATGTTCTTGAAGAAATGAGCGACGAACAACAGGCTTTAGAAATCCAAGCTCTGTGCGATTATCATTCCGCCTACCCAAATTACCGAGCACGAAGGTCTCAAAATCGATTTTGCAAGCGCGGCCTGGGCTATCGCCTAGCTGCCCAGCGTCAGGAAGATCATCATGGCTATAGGTGAAGTGCAGATTGTCAGCGCACATATCCCAATCGCATTGGGCCATAATCCTTCCAAAACGACCGGGCAGGAAAGCATCATCGGAATCCAAAACGGCAACAAAGGGCGCGGTTGTTTGTTTCAACGCAACATTGCGCGCAGCCGATGGCCCCTGATTGAACGGCTGTTTGATCGTGAAAAGCCGCGGATCCCCCTCGCCCGCAGCTTTTGCCACTTCGAGAGTGTTATCCGTCGAACAATCATCGACGACATAAACTTCAAGCGTTTCAGATTGCATCAGCGCGCTTTTGACAGCGGTGGCAATTGTGGCTTCGGCATTATAAGACGCGATGATAACAGCCACACAAGGCTGGTTCGTTTCGTTCTGTGACACGCAAAAACTTCCCACGACCCAATCGAAAAGCTCATCTACACGCACTTGCTGCAGCGCACAAATGCTGCGATCAAGCAACACAGCCGAATGGAGGCATTTCTTGCGGCTAGGCTATTTAGTTCACAATCTGAACGATGCTGCGGTGGAGCGGCGCTGCCGCATGCTTAATGCGGGCGGCGCTGAGACTGCCCTAGCAGGGTTTTCCCGTGATGCTGTGATAGGAGATGCAGCAAAGGCGCGCGATGCGTTGATGTTGGGCCAATCGCGGGACGCAGCTTTGGCAGCGCGCGCTTTGATGACTGCGCGCAATGCGTTGAACAATGCCGAATTGCGCTCTCACTTCAAAGGCTGCGATGCGATTATCGCACGCAATCTTGAGCAAATGGTGATTGCAGCCCGCGTCGCGGATGGACGGCCACTGATATACGAATGCCTCGATATACACCGAGCACTGCTCGGCAGTAGTCTACCAGCTAAGCTGATCCAAAGGGTTGAAGCGGCTCTGCTCAAAAAATCAGACCTGCTCATCACATCCGCTCCCGCCTTTATCCGCAATCACTTTGCAAATCGCGATATTAAGGGTGAGACCGTCCTGGTCGAAAACAAGCTGCTGCTTGATCCTATCAGTGCGTCGGTTCAAAAACGAAGCAGCGCAGATAAAGATCGGCCCATCACAATCGGGTGGTTTGGCATGCTGAGATGCAAGCGGACGCTCGAATTTCTTACTCAGCTGGCCCTGCGCTCTGCTGGCAAAGTGGACATATTGATCGCCGGCAAACCATCCCCAGCTGAAGTCCCTCATCTTGAAGCACAGGTAGCTTCTACAGATGGGATGACCTTCCATGGCCCCTATTCTTACGCTGATTTGCCCGATCTGTATGGCAAATGCGATTTCGCCTGGAGCATCGATTGGTTTGAGGAAGGTTTGAACAGCAAGTGGTTGCTGCCCAATCGATTGTATGAAGCGATTGCCCATGGCGCCATTCCAATTGCCCTTAGTGATGTAGAAGTGGGCCACTGGCTGAATGGAGCTGATGCGGGATTGGTTGTCGCAGATGCCAAAGAAGCGGCTTCCAGACTTCTTGGCATGACACCAGATCAACTCGCGAAAATGCGCCAACACATTGAGGACGTAGTGCCTAGCAAAGTGATTTGCTCACTAGAGGAATGCTGCGAACTTGTTCGAACAATAGAGGCGTTGATCGATTGATGGGCGTGCTTGCGATCATTCCATGCCTTAATGAGGCTGAACATATTGACGGGTTGCTCACTCAAATGCTGGGCGATCCGACTTACGCAATGGTTGTGGTGGCAGATGGCGGGAGTACGGATGGTTCGCTTGCAATCATTGCAGAGCATCAAAATCGCGATCCGCGCCTTAAACTGCTCGACAACCCAGACCGGATCCAGTCTGCCGGTATCAATCGCGCCGTCACCCGCTTTGGAGAAGGCATGGATTGGCTGGTGCGGATTGATGCGCATTGCATTTATCCCGATCAATATGGCGCGACGCTGCTTTCGATCGCGCGGGAAAAAGACGCAGATGCAGTGGTCGTTCCAATGATCACAAAGGGTCTTTCAGGCTGGCAAGCCGCAACCGCTATTGCTCAAAACAGCGCGCTTGGCACAGGCGGCTCTGCTCATCGGCATATGAGCAAAGGGCAATGGGTGGATCACGGTCACCACGCCTTGATGCGGATCGATGTATTCAAACAATTGGGCGGATATTGTGAGGCAATGCCTTGCAATGAAGATGCGGAATTTGACGTGCGGCAAGGCAAAGAAGGCTATCGTATCTGGCTCGATCCGATCCCGGCGATAACCTATTTCCCTAGAAAATCGCTTACCGCACTTGCACGTCAGTATTTCAAATATGGCTCTGGCCGGGCGCGCACGGTTCGCCGCCACAAAGTGCGCATGAAACTGCGCCAATTGGCACCCGTTGGGATATTCGCAAGCCTTTGTGCGCTGCCCCTATCGTTGCTCCATCCGATCTTCGCTCTGCCCGCTATTGGCTGGGCGCTTGCCTGCTTGGCTTATGGTGCTTGGGCAGGCATTAGATCAGGCCAAGGCGTAATGGGCATGTTCGCCGGCATTCCAGCCATGATCATGCATGCCTGCTGGGGCGCTGGCTTTGTTAAAGAGTGGATTTGGAATTGGGGCCGCGATCGTCCCAGATATGGACTTCGCGATGAAACGAGCGAGACGCGCGCCTAACCTTGCTGACTTTGACCGCACACGCAGTTAGAGCGCACATCAATACCAGTGTTGCGGCGCACAAAGATGAGCTATTGCAGGTATTATAAAGCAATTGATCAAGGCGAAGTGATACAATGGCCATGCTATTGGGGCGCGATGATAAAATCCTTCGCTTTGTGCGCAAAAGGCTGAGAGCGATCAGATTGCTATGACGCAAGTCTCTCGATCTAAACTGCTCAAGGGTGCAGGCTGGGTTTCGGCGGCAACTATTGCCGTCAATTCGCTCGGTATTTTAAGCACAATTATCCTGGCACGACTCTTGGTGCCAGAGGATTTTGGCCTTGTAGCCATTGCAACAGCGCTTGTCGGGATTGTCGGCGTTCTGACAGAATTTTCGCTCACCCAAGCGCTCATTCAGCACAAAAACCCAAGCGATGAGCACTATCACACCGCATGGACGATGAATGTGATCCGGGCGCTTGTAGTTGGCTCGATAATCGCCGCTTTGGGGTATCCTTTAAGTTCGTTCTACGAAGACAGCCGGCTGGTAGAGATCTTGTGGCTGCTTGGTTTCATCACTGTCATAGGCGGGTTTGCAAATCCCAAGATGGTGGTTTTCAAACGCGCCCTTAGCTTTCGGCAGGCGTTCATTGTGAAAAGTTGCAGCAAAATCGCAGGCTTTGTGACCGTTGTTTCGATTGCTTGGATTTATAAAAGCTATTGGGCGCTTATCCTGGGCTCATTGGCCACAGAAGCCGCCGTGCTTATTTTGACGTATGTCTTGAAGCCGTTTCGTCCGCGGCTGTCTTTGGCCAGATATAAGGAACTGCTCTCTTTCTCGATATGGCTCACTCTTGGGCAATGGGTGCAGGCCGTAAACTGGCGGTCTCAGCCTCTTCTTTATGGCTATTTGCTGCCCACTGGCGTCCTTGGACAATTAAGCTTGAGCAGCCGAATGGTCGGCAGGACTATCGATCAGGCAACATCGCCCATCAAAGCTATGCTATTTCCAGCTTTTTCCCGTCTTCAGAATGAGAAAGAGAGGATGCGCCTAGGCTATATCCGATCCCAAGGAACCATATGCCTTATCACCTTTCCGATCGCCGCCGGATTTGCCGTATTGGCAGAGGAGATTGTGCAATTGGTGATCGGTGAACAGTGGTTGCCTGCGGTGCCACTTATGCAGATGATCGCGCTCACTCGCATATTTCAAACCACTCAAAATTTGGGATCAGTGGCACTCGCCACAGCCAATACCAAAAAACTGTTCCATCGCGATTTGCGCGCGTTCTTAATTCGCTGGCCGCTTATCATAGCAGGCCTTTATCTTGGCCATCGGTTTGGAGAGGGCGATCCCTATTGGATGTTGTTAGGGGGTATGTCCGGGCAGATGCTGACTGTGGCGATCAACGCAGTTCTCAATATGCGGCTACTTGCCAAAATTTCGCCCATCACTTTGTCTGACCATTGGTCATT
Source organism: Pseudomonadota bacterium (assembly GCA_038532855.1). Taxonomy (GTDB): domain Bacteria; phylum Pseudomonadota; class Alphaproteobacteria; order Sphingomonadales; family Sphingomonadaceae; genus Erythrobacter. The sequence continues at coordinate 901 of JBCAZT010000124.1, read as the reverse complement.
TCTTTGGCGACCATCTTTGGCCGTTGGAGGCATGTATGCGGCGGTGCATTTCGCCGGACGCTACCTGCCAATGGCAAGCGACAGTTTCACCAAGGCAGCAATGGTCGTCTCACTCATTGCACTAGGCGCAGTTATTTATCTGCTTGTGCTCTATGCTTTGTGGCTTGCGGGCGGGAGGCGCGAAACGATTGAAAAAGAGTGCGCAGAGATTTTGCGGGACGTGATCGCAAAAGGCTTTGGCAAGCTGTCGATGGGTCGCAGCTAATTTATGTCCAGTAGCGTACCATCTCGCTCTTTAGGCAAATCGCCCAAAGTCTCTGTGGTAATGTCGGTCTTTAATGCCGAAGCTTATCTGAAAGACGCAATTCAAAGCGTTCTGGATCAGACATTTAAGGATTTCGAATTCATCATTATCAATGATGGTTCGACCGATAAGTCGCTCGGGATTATCCAAGACTTTGCTCTTCATGATCCGCGCATCCTGATTATCGATCAGGACAACACCGGCCTTACCGTTGCCCTGCGAGTAGGCTGCGAAGCTGCACAGGGCCAGTATATTGCGCGAATGGATGCAGATGATTTGTCATTACCCGCCCGTTTTGAAAAACAGGTCGCACTGCTGGACAATAATCCAGCTCTGGTAGCGGCGACTGGCGATGTGGAGCATTTCGATGATGCAGGAAAAGTCCTCAGCATCGCTAGGCTGCGCGAGGATCCAAGACTAATCCGTTTCTACAATAGCTTTGCCAACCATCTTGGAGGGCACGGCCAAGTTATGTTCCAGCGCGCAGCTTATGAAGAAGCCGGCGGCTATGACACAGGCTACTCTACAGCGCAGGATTATGATCTGTGGTCGCGGCTATTGTTGTTGGGTGATTTTGGCAATGTGCCAGAAGTTATC
>JBCAZT010000123.1:0-7553 GCA_038532855.1 Pseudomonadota bacterium | reverse complement strand
CGGAGGTAACATCCGCGCCACCGCCTTCAAGGCCAATGCCCAAGTCTTCGGCGAGGGTTTCGCGGATAAAGCGGTCGAGATCAAAGCCTGGGAGTGTAAAGGTCATGGGAGCGGGTTTGAAGCAGTCGTTTGTTTTGCGCAAGCGCATCCGCGCTCGCGTCCTCGCTAGACGCCTTTCGCTTCGCTACAGGCCCGCTGTGGTCGGCCAGTCGGCCTCTGACTGCAGTGACCAGGAACCGGAGTTACCTTAAGACGATTAGCTGGGGTACGGGCCGCGACCAGTGGGCCGAGAGGCCACGCGGCCGAGCCGCAGGTGCCCCGTTGCGAAGCGAAGGGAACAGCACCGAGGAGTTCGCCCGGATGGGCGAACACGCACATTAATGCACGAAACGCGCCACCACATCGCGGTAGCTGCGCGACACTTTCACCTCAGCGCCCGAATCGAGTACCAAGAAGCATTCGCCATTGGTGTGCGGTTTCACCTGACGGACCTGATTAAGATTGACGATCCAACTGCGGTGGACGCGTTGGAATATGCGCGGATCAAGCCGGCGCTCCAGATCTTTCATGGTCTCGCGCAGGATCAACGAGTTTTCGGCGGTGTAGATGCACATGTAATCACCCGCTGCCTCGATCCGTTCGATGGAATCGACCTCAACCCGGAAAATCTGCCCGCGATCTTTGACATTGATGAGCTTTTCAAACCGCTCAGCGCTTTCGCCTGTATCGTCGCCAAATTCGATAGCACGTTCGGGCGCGACTTCGGACAACACGCCGAGCAATTGCTCTGCATCATCGGTGGATTTCTTTTCGGCCAGTCGCTGACGCACACGCTCGATTGTGTCAGCCAACTTGTCTTCATCGACCGGTTTCATGAGGTAATTGACCGCATTGGCTTCAAACGCTCGGATGGCGTGTTCTTCATATGCAGTGACAAAAACGAACAAAGGCGGTTCGATTTCCATCACGCCTTTGACGACAGAAAACCCGTCAAATCCCGGCATTTGAATGTCGAGAAAGACGAGGTCGGGTTTCTCGGTTTTGATCTTGCGGATCGCCTCGCGGCCATTGGCACACGTGTCGATTATTTCGACGTCTTCAAACGCTTGCAAACGCAGCTGAAGCCCCTGAATGGCGAGTTTCTCATCGTCGACGAGGATTGTTCTGATGGTCATTGTGTTTGTCCAATTGGGCGGGGGGAAGGGATTATGCGGCCGGGATCCTCTTGGCGTTCCGGCGCAGTGTTGTGTGCGGCGTCATGCGCGGCAGTCGGTGAATATTCCAGCTCAATATCAGGGCTGTCATCGAGCATCGTTTCAGCAGGCTCCAGCTTGGGTTTGCGCGCGGGGCGGTATGGGATTTCGATCGTCACTTCGAAGCCGCCACCAGGTTCTGAGTGGGTTTCGAACAAATGCGCGTCACCATAGGCTTGCATCAATCGATTGCGGATATTGGCAAGGCCAACGCCTGTTGATTTGGTCAGATCTTTCCCATCGGTCTGCGCAGGAAAATCGAGCAGATTGTGCTGCAAAGGCCCATCAACACCCGGCCCCGTATCCGAAACCGTCATACGGAGGCGATCTCCAACCACTTTGGCAGATAGAGAAATGCGTGCGCCTTCCTCTTGAGGACCGACAGCATACTTGATCGCATTTTCCACCAAAGGCTGAAGCAGCATGGACGGTAGGCGTGCATCCAGGGCTTCGTCTTCAACATCGAAATTGGTGCGAAGCCGATCTTCAAATCGCATCCGTTCAATATCGAGATAGAGCTGCAGGGTTTCGACCTCCTGTTCCACCGTCACCTGACTGCCCGGTTCGGTGATCAAAGTATGCCGCAGGAAACTTGAAAGCCGTGTGAGCATAGCATTCGCGGGCTCTGTCTGTTTGAGCAGGACCAAAGTGCTTATGGAATTCAGCGTGTTGAACAAAAAGTGCGGGTTTAACTGATAGCGCAGCATCGCAAGCTGCGCTGCGGTTGCTTGCGCTTCAAGGCTTTGCAATCGTCCTTGCTGCCGCTCTACTGTAAGGAAGTAATTGATCGCAAAATACAGCGCGCTCCACGCGCCAAGCAGCGTGAGTGGAATATAACTGATCCCGATAAAGCGCTGTGCAAAGGTCGCCTCACGGCTGATCCCGTAGTAAATTCCCTGCACCCAGGCATCGAGCGATGCGTGGACCACGACCGCGCCGATCAACACCAACACAGTGCCGCCCCATGTGATGAACGGTTGGCGCGCGATCAACTGGCGATAGATGACCGATAGGACCAGGCTAATTGAAAACCCTGTGATTGTGTTCACAAGAATCACTGCGAGCAAATCTAGCGGGCGTTCATTGGCCAATGCCGCTGCCGAACGCAGCAGAAATGCACCGCCCCAACCGGCAAACTGGAGATACCAGAACGCGCGGTTCTTGCTTGCAAAAAACGGTGCTGGCTGAATTGGAAGCACGGCCATAGCAGATCTGTATAGCGCAATTTTCCATCGTTAGGAGGGGTAAACCGCATTCCGGGCGCTTGCCCGAAACCACTGGGCGCAACTGTGCGGCCTTATGACGGCACTAGGGGCAAGTTGCGTTGCGCAACTTTGGATGAGGTCCGAGGCTCTAGGTTTAAGGCTAAAGGCCTTTATTGGGATCAATCTCGCGGCGGAAATGAACCGACCAATCGGCTTTTCCGGTCGCCTCCATCAGCTCTTTGATTCTGGGAATTTCCGCAGCGATAAACTCTGCGCGTTCATCCCAGCCATCATGCGTGCGGCCACGGAACAGGCCGCCATCATGCTTTGGCCCCCAAGTTTCCATGAAGATTACAGCTGACTGCGGATCATAGCCCGCATTGGCCATAAGCCATGGCATCAGGCGGTCCGCTTCGCGTTCAGTGAGGCGGATATTGCGACGTTTTCGTTTGTTGCGATCCAGCCATACTCTGTGGCCGAGCAGATTATGCGCGAGTTCATGGGCGACTGCGCCTGCGAACACTTCATCAGGATAGGCAAAACCAACAAAGCGCTCCCCCACGATAACACGCGCGCCTTCGGCAACGGCTTTGGAATTGTTGGTCGCCAGCTCAAATCGCGTTGCGCAGGCGGAAACGGATGCAATCTCGATAGTCTCGCCATTGGCAAAACCGAAAGCAATGCTGCCTTGATCGGCCAGCACTGCGTCAATCGTGTCATGCGAGCGGGTAAGGCGGCGCCAATCCTCACTCGGTTTGGCGGGCCAAGCATTGGGGTCTTGAGAGGCGATTCGAGTTATTTCGCGGTTGGGCGTAAATGCGCCAGAAAGCGCGGCTGGTGACCCTTGTGCGGCGGTTTGGACAGCAAAGCTGCCTTTTATACCAATCGCCCGTCGTGCCAATTCTGGATCCCCAAAAACCGCCATATCCTGCAATTGCAGGCCGATGGCCGCGATTGGATTCTCGCAAATTTCGGCGTTACCGCGAACTAATTTCCAGCCTACATTTTGGAGCCGCTGGTCCTTGGCTTGAAACACCGCAATCGGGTTGGCTTTGGGCTCGCTTTCAACAGCGCTTAGGCCTGCCGCCGTCAAAGAGGAGCTGGTTAGGGCAATCCCAAGGAAAAGGCGCTCAAACGCCATTAGCTTTCAGAAGGTTCAGCCGGCTTATCCAGCGCTTCTTTCAAAGCGTCATAACCAAGCGCGCCTGTAAGAGGCGTTCCTTCGGCGATCCACGCAGGTGTTCCATCAAAGCCGAGTGTTTGAGCAAAGCTGAAGTTTTTGGCCAATTCAATCGTGACCGCTTCAGATTGCATATCTGCCTTTGCGCGGTCGATATCGAGGCCCGCTGCATTTGCTGCGGCATTTAGACTTTCCGGCGTGACCGGGCTGCGTTCAAACATGGCAAGATGGAAGGCTTCGAATTTGCCCTGCATACCCGCTGCAAGCGCCATGCGCGCGGCTTCTTCACTGCCATCAAAAAGCGGCATTTCGCGCACGACGACTTTCAATTCTGGGTCTTCGCTGACCAAACGCGCCACGTCGGCCAGGCTGGCTTCGCAGTAGCCGCAATTGTAATCGGTAAATTTGACGAGAATTTTTGAACCATTTGGGTTCCCGCGCACCACTCCGCCAAAGGGCGCATAAACATCGCTACCAAGCTCTGCGAGCCGTTTCTGAGCCTCTTGCGACTGGTATGCTTCGGCCATTTTCGGAAGCATATCGGGATTATCGAGCAGGAAGGATTCCGTGCGTTTATCCGCCAGGCCGGAATACGACCAAGCGGCCGCTCCCAAAAATCCGAAAATAAGGGCCATGACCGCAGTTAAAAGGGCATTGCGAAAAGCTTCCGGCATAATTCAACCTATAAATGTGGTGTGATGCGCTGCTTATGCGCTGAATGCCAGCGTTTAGCGGCGATCGCGCAAGGCTTCCAGTTCTGCACGGGCTTGCAGACTAATATCTTGTGCGCGAATCCAATCGGGCGATCCACGAGGAAGGCCTGCTTCTGCCGCTTGCGCGCTGCGCAAGGCTTGCGGGTATTGTCTCGCCATCACTTGCTGTTCGGCGCTTGCTAGTTTCGCGCGCGGAATATCGCCGCGCTCTGCATACACGACCCCCAGCTGATACCAAGCAAACGGATTGAAACGATCACGCGCAACAGCAGCGCGCAAAACCCGCTCAGCCTCTTGATAGTTTGCAGTATCCTCTGTTGCGATAAGAGCATGACCGAACATCGAAGCGATAAGCGGTTGGTTCAAAGTCAATTCCGTCGCCCGGCGCAGCGGGGCAAGCGCTTCTTCGGGGCGGCCTGATTCGAGCAGAACCTGTCCTTGTAATTCAAGGAAATATGGGTTGTCCGCCTCCATATCGAGCAGCGCCTGCGCTTCGGCCAAGGCTTTCTCGACCTGCGCGTCTTTATGATAGGCGTAAGCGCGCGCATATCGCCCCGCAGCGCTCGTGTCGCTTTCGGGATAGACATTTAGCGTTTGCCAGGGTTCTGCAAGATATCCGTAAAGCTTAGCCTGAACGCGCACAAACCTCTCTTGCAGAGCCGGATCAGGCTCAACATCCCACGCAGGGTCTTCCTCCAACAGCCCGCGCAAAGTCGCGATCCTATCGCCCGATAGGGGGTGCGTGCGTGTGTAGGCCGCCTCGTCCGCTTGGCTAAATCCGCGGCGGATTTCCTGATTGCGCAGTTTTTCGAAAAAGCTGATCATGCCCTTGCCGGTGATACCTGCGCCCGAAAGATAGCGCGCGCCGGCCAGATCGGTAGCGGCTTCCTGATTGCGGTTGAAGGCTAGGAAACTGCCAAGCGCTGCCTGTTGGCCCGCCATAATCGCGCCAAGGGCGGCATCGCCCGCCCCGGCAAGTGCGGCGCCAACTCCGAGCAACAGCGATAGAATAGTGATACCGTTTGCTGCTCGTGTGCGTTCGTTAAACCTGACAACGTGTCCTGCGGTTACATGGCCAATCTCGTGCGCGATCACGCCTTGGACTTCATTGGCCGTGTCAGCCGCGTTGATAAGGCCCGCATGGACGTAAACGACCTGTCCACCTGCCACGAACGCATTGATTGAAGGATCGTTGATCATCACCAGATCAAGATTGCCCGGTTCAAGCTCAGAGGCTTCGACCAAAGGCGCGCTCATATCGATCAGCAGTTTTTCGGTTTCAGCATCGCGAAGCACACTTTGCGCAAAAGCCGGTGTGATAACGCTCATCGAGCATGCAAGCAGCGCCAAACAATAGGCGAGCATCCGGTATATGCGGACTGGCAGGTTCAGCGACGGCTGTTCTAAAGGCTGGGAGAGGGCACGCATATCCAAAGAGCCTAGCGGTTTCCCGCCTGAACGGGAACTGAAACCGCGCCTTTAATGCGTATTAAATTGTATCGCCTGAGCCGCGCGGCCAAAGGATGCGTCGTGACCGCATAGAATTTGTCAACAGGACCTAGCCAACCAGCTTTTTCGCGGCGCGTTCGATCATAGCCACATCATCGGAAATTTCGCCGACCATGCTCACCCCGCCCTCGCCATCACGGCGTACCATGACGAGCGAGAATTCTGGACCATCAGCGGAAACTTGCTCAAGCGCCGATTCCCTAAGCTCGCGCAATTTTTTGGCGAGAGCTGCGCGAATTTCATCTTTCGAGCGGACAGGCTTGCCAGCTTCTTCGCGGCGTAAGCGGCGTTCTGCTTGGACCACGCCTTTAAGGCCGCCTTCGGCGGTCGACAGGAATTCACCTAGCGACCCATTGGAAAGCTCCAAGCGGTGCGCATGGCTTAAAACGGCCGCGTATTCGGTCAAACGTGTTTTGTCGTAATCGCTGCCAAACACCAACTTGACGATCGGCGTCATGGGAGCGCGTTCTTGGACAGACAATCCGCTTTCTGCGATCAGTTCCTGATAGTTTTCAGGGTCCTCTTGAGTCGCAAGCGAGAAATCATAAGCGCGGCTGACTGCGGCATAGAGCGCATGACGGCTGCGATCTTCGGTCGCAAGCGCGTTTTGGGCTAGTTCACGTGCTGATGCGAGTTCATCATAGAGGCTAGAGCCACTTTCACTCTCAGCCTCGCTTTTGACTTCGATCTCATCACTGTCCGCGGCAGATAGTGCGCCAATGGTTTCATAAGCGGGATCTTCGACGTCTGTCGAAGCTTCAAAGCTTTCATCCAATTCGAATGTGCTTTCATCGGCTTCTTCGTCTGCCAATTCATTGGCCCCATCCTCGGCCAGTTCTTCGGTTAGCTCGACCGGTGCCTCTTCACCATTGTACGTATCGCCATCAAAATCCTCAGGCGTTTTCATTTCGACATCAGCGTCGAGATCGATTGCCTTTTTGGTGGGCGTTTCGAGGTAATCGGCAAGTGATGCAAAGTGGTAAGCCGCCTCGTCTTCGCCGGACTCGAATCCTTCTTCATCCTCTGCCTCTGGATCTTCGAGCCTGTACTGATCGAAATCGGGAAGGTTGAGATCGTCGTCAATTTCATGGCTGTACGCGGCGTCACATCCGCCAATGTCTAGCAAGCTTGCAGTTTTATCGTTTGGCTCCTCAACATCGTCGTACACTTCGACACCATCAGATACAGGGACATCGTCGTCCAAGCCGTCGTCTTGAACTTGAGCAAGCTCGAGCTCAAAAACATCTGCATCGTCATCATCGCTCTCAAGGGAATTGCTCGACAACTCGTCAAAGTCATCAAGTGGCGATGTTGCCCAATTGGTCACCGGGTCTGATGGGTGTTTGTGCGCCTCGTCTTCCTCGATGGGTTCTTCCTCGAGTGATTGATCGATCTCAAGCAGCAATTCATCAGCGGTGGCTTGATCAGCCATTTCTTTCCAGTTGATCACGCCGTAAATGAAATCGATGGTCTGATCATCGCTCGAATAGGGCAGCAAAATGCCGCGATAAAGGATCGCCGTTCCATCGCGATTTACAAATTCTGCTTCAAAACCAATCGGCGCCTCGTTTGCGAGAATTTGCATGTAATGATCGGTGATGCGGCTCAAGAGCGAACGCGCAGGAACGTCGGACAGTTTATGAATCGGGCCTTCTGCACCGCATTCATCTGCAAGCTTTGCTCCCAAAAACTG
>JBCAZT010000122.1:0-7562 GCA_038532855.1 Pseudomonadota bacterium | reverse complement strand
TGGACATCATCTTGCGGAACGAGGTAGCCAGTAACGCCATCTTCGATCATGTCGCTTGGTCCGTGCTCACAATCAAATGTGACTACAGGCAATTGTGCCGCCATGGCTTCAACGACGACATTGGGCCAGCCTTCATAGGCCGATGACATCGCGACAACATCGGCGGTTTCAATCCATTGGCCCGGGATATCGGTAAGGCCAGGAAGAGAAACTCGATCATCCAGATTCAGAGCTTTGCGCTGCTTTTCCAAAGCATCTCGCAAACCACCCTCACCCCAAATCGTAAGGTTCCAATCGGGGAATTCGCCCGCAATTTTTGCAAACGCATCGATCAAAAGGTGAAACTGCTTTTGGTCAGCCAAACGCCCGACGGCGGTGATCGTGTTGCCTTTACGCTTGTTCTGCCAGTTCGCAGGCAAGTTGACCGGGTTTGGAATAATCCGAGTTCGCGGGCGCTGCTTTTCCGGATAATATTCCGCTGCGCCTTTAGTCATTGTCACGAATGAAAACGCATTGGGATAAGAGCGCGAGCGCGCCATGCGCCAGAACGCATTGAATGTCTGAAGCGTGGGATTATTGCGCTCTGAAATGATGACGGGAATGCCCGACTGATGCGTCGCAAGCAGCGCCATAATGTTGGCTTTTGTAAGAAAGCTGATGATCACATCGGGCTTAAACACGTCAATCACAGCCTGAAGCTTAGCAACTCTATGTCCAGTCTGGCGGAATTGGTCCAATAGCCCTTCTTTGGAAGGAGGATGATCCAACGGGAACAGATCGACTTGCGATGCTAGGGCATAAAACGGCGGTTCTTCTGGCGGATCGAAGTTTGCAATTGCGATAGGGCGCCCTTCCCCGGCCCAATGATTGGCTAGCGTTGTTACAACTCGCTCGCTTCCGCCTGCACCCAGAGAGGGGATCACAAACAAGATCCGGGCATTCGCCGCCTTTAATCGCGTTCCTTTTTTAATTTCGAACTGCTCCATGGCTCAAACCTTAGGCGGCTTTGCTCGCAGGCTTATACCAATGGCCGAGCGATTGACCGCTCATGTCCTCGAGAGCTTCAATGGAAGGGGCAAAATAATCGTTCAATCGGCCGCGCAAATCGTCGCTGAGCGGCGGATACTCCACCTTGCTTGCAACCGAGCCTCGAACAGCTTCAAAAGCAGCCGAACCGCGCAAAGGTTTTACGATTGGCTTGATCCAACCAAAGCTTTTGCGAAGAGCCGGCGAAACCATGGCAGCCGATTTATCTTTGACCTTATCACGCTTCACAGGCGCAAGCTCGCGTGGTGGCAATGCAAGATGTCGGCGTACCTTGGCCATTTGCCCCTCAGGATCTTGCCTCACCCCTTCAAAGAACAGGATCAGCAACTTCTCCCGGCCATAAAGGTCCACATACTTTTGCAAGTGAGAAGCGAATTGACCAGCGACGTGAAACCGGAAATTTTCGCTCACCGATGGGTCCAAATGAGATTGGATATCTGCGCTCACATCGCCGCGGCGATAAAGCATGCAGTAATTTGAGTAAGCGCGCTCGACGGGGTTGCGCAGTTGCGCGATCAGTTTGACTTGCGGCATGGCTCTGTGAAGGCGATCGGCTGAATCGGGTTCATACAAATACGAGTTTGATTTCTCGCCGACGGTCCTGCCCTGGCCCTCATCGCTGAAATGCGACAAATACCAATCATCCCCGCGCTCATATTCGCGGGAGAAATAATGCAACTCAGGATCGGGCATGTAGACCGCTGGATCGGCCTGCAGTTGGATCTGAAGCCATGTGGTCGCAGACTTAGCTGCTCCGATAATTACAAAATCAATGTCTTCAAACTGCATTGGCTTGTTCGTTTCCTAAGCATCATAAGATATGTGCCGGAATGGCGAACCAAATAGCCCTTGGCAATTATCCTGACGGATAGTGACATTGGCACTTGGAACAATCACGGCAACGCTGAAGTAGGGCTGCCTCTGCCATTAACTACATTTCGGGACAAACCTGAGCCAAAACCTAGGAAATCAGCCATATTGGGTTCCAATCGACCGTCCAAAGGGTCGATAACGTGTTACTCCGTTTTTCCAAATGCCGCCCGAGGCATCGGCTGGTATTTCGCCTCTTGCACATACAAAACGGCGATTGCGACGGTCAGCTAGATAAGTCGATCTGATCTATTCCTTTCAGCGAGAGAAAGACCGAAAAACATGAAAAAGTTTATCATCACTGGCGTTCAGATGAGGAACAAAGGTTCCCAAGCCATGCTTCTCTCGCTCTATTATGGTTTGAAAGCCCAGTATGAAGATTGCCAGGTCACTGGCTTCGTCTTCAAATATGATGAGCTTGAGCAGTACAATCTCAGTCTTTTGCCGCATGATGACTTTACCCGCCTCGTGTTCGAGAACCGACTGAATCAAGTGCCAATGCTGGCACCTTTGCTTACGTTCGTTGCGGGTCAAGTGCGCAAGACGAACAAATGGAACGGCAAAATCGCGCAGATGGAAAAAGCGTTGCAAGAAGCAGACGCTATCCTTGATGCCAGCGGTTATACTTTGGGGTCAGGCTGGTCGAAAGCAGGCGGGCAGCAATTGCTCGAAACGATCAAGTTGGCCAAACGATACAACACCAAGATCATTCTCATGCCCCAAAGCTTTGGCCCCTGGGATTGGGGCGAGGATGACGACGCTGAGTTTCTCAAGAAGGTCAAAAAAGAACTGACCTATTGCACCAAAATCTATCCTCGCGAACGTGAGGGATATGAAAGCCTTAAATCGCTCAATCTCGACAATGTCGAATTGTCAGCGGATATGGTTATCCGGGAAAAACTGTTCCCAAAAGCAAGCGATATTCTAGCATCGCATAAAGCGGACGAAGCGAATTACCCAGCCAAGGGTTCGGTTGGTTTTATCGTCAATGAAAACCTTTTCCGGTTTGGCGATCCGGAAGACGCCTATGCTCTGTATGCCAAAATGCTCGATCGGCTGATTGATAATGGTGAGACGGTGTACATGCTCAACACCTCAACCGCTGATAAACATTTGGGTGAGCAAATTCTAAATAAAGCGGCACATCGTGATCAGGTGAATGTAATCTCGGGCGAATATTCAAGCCCCGAACTGATCGAGATTATCGGGCGTTTCAAGTATGTCGTTGCATCGCGTTACCATTCCATCGTCTTCGCCTATCGAAGCGGCGTTCCAGCGGTGATCCTTGGATGGGCTGCAAAGTATGTCGATCTGGCTGACCATTTTGGCCAACAGGAATACGTATTCGACATTCGCACTCCAGATGTCGACGGCATCATTGCAAAGATTGACGCGATGGGTTCGGCGCATGCTGAACAATCGCAAAAGATTCTTGATAACTTGGACGCGATGCAATCCTCCTCAGTGATTGCGGATGCAGTCAAAGCGTTGGAAGGGTAAAGCAGAATAGCCTGTTTTGTGGCGGGCTATTCCGCTTAGTTTTCAGGTATGTCAGGGGTGAGCTTTTCACCGCCTACCATCACAATAACCGTGCGGGCGATGATCTGCATATCGAGTGCAAAATTGCGGTTTTCAATGTACCAAAGATCGAGGGCCACTTTCTGATCTAACGTTAGCAAAGTGTTGCCGCTTACCTGTGACCATCCCGTAAGACCGGGGCGCAAAGATTGGCGTTTTTGGCCAATTTCGCCCAATTCCGCGATTGTGTCTGGCAGCAAAGGACGTGGGCCGACAATGCCCATATCGCCTTTCACCACATTCCAAATCCCAGGAAGCTCATCAAGGCGCGAGCGGCGCAGGAATTTGCCAATGCCGGTTGTGCGCATGTCATCTGGCAGAAGATTGCCATCTTCATCGCGTGTATCACGCATGGATCGGAACTTGATCAGTTCGAATGGCGTCGCGCCCTGACCGCTGCGCATCTGGCGGAATAGGACAGGCCTGCCTTGAAGCACCATCACCAGGATGCCCAGGACAAGAAGAATGGGCAGCAAACAAAGCAGCGCCAAAGCTGCCAAGATCCGAACAAAGATCGAAGTCATGACGCGACCCTTTGGGACTGAGGCTTGTTCCGCGCAAAAGCAGCTTTCATATCTGCAATCACATCACAAAGCGCCGTGGGATTGTAACCTTGAGCAGATAGCTTGGAGCAATCGATTGCCGGAAACCCTTTGTCCAACAAGCCATTCGGGCCGCTTTCGTTAATCCGAACGGGAACCGCGCAAACCTTGGCGATAATATGGGCTATATCTTCAAGTGTATGCCGCTCACCTGAGGACAGGTTGAAATCATCAGCGAGGGAATTCTCTGCTGCTAACAGCAACCCCTGGCTCACGTCATCAAGCGATACGAAATCGGCGCCATATTCGGGATTGGCCAGAGTGATCGTCTCACCTTTCAGCGTCATATCGAGAAACTTACCGACCAAATCATTGCCAGTATCGATAATCGAAGAAATCCGCAGCACTGCGCAAGCAATGTCGTGCTTGCGGCACAATTCGCGGGCGTAGGCTTCTTGAGCAGACTTTGAAGACAGGTAGAGGGTGCGCGTTTGTGGCCGGATGGGTGTGCTTTCATCCGCAATTTCCACACTAGGATCGTAGATATTGGCAGACGAAGCCATCACGAAGCGCGGAACACCCGCCCCGGCCAGCTCGTCGATAAGGCGACCTGTTCCAAGAACATTCATGCCCCAAAGTGCAGATGCATCTGCATCATTTGCAGGATTGGTATCAATTTTAGCAGCAAGATGAACTGCGCAGTCTACTTCCGAAAGAGCACCCTTTGAGAGAGGATTGGACGTCGACAAGTCAAAGTCTACCCAATCGCTAGTGGCTGGCAAATCTTCCGGGGCGCTGCGTCCTAGAAGAACAAGCGAATGCCCAGCCATTGCCGCGCGTTCGGCAAAAGCCCGGCCCACTGTGCCGGTGACGCCGGTCACAGCTATCCTCATTAGTCAACACCTTGTGACGAAGACGCATAGCCTGCTGGCAACAATTGCTCTTCAAGGAAACGCACCACTGTGCCTTTTTGTAAAGGCGGCTGCGTGATCTCCTCTCCAAACAACAATTTGCCCAGCACCATGTCTACTTCATTAAAGCCCAAGAGCCCTCGCATGGGAGTTGTCCCGGAATAGCGCGCATTGATCTCGAACAGGCGGAAAACCCCGTCCGGTCCGCGGCGGAACTGGAAATTTGCAGGTCCATAAGGTTGAAGAGCTTGCGCCAAATTTCGCACATAATCTTCGCATTCTGGGTAATCATCCGCATAGGCGCGGAACGTGTTGCCATCACGAAGATCACGGCGAAGTACGATTGATGCCTTTACTTCTCCGTCAAAGCAAAGAGCGCCTGCTGTATATTCCTGATCATCTGGCCCGGCCCATTGCTGTACGACCAGTCCCTCACGTCCTTTAAGCGCTGCGTCTAATTTTGCACGGTTGTTTACCATCGACACACCAACAGCGCGTGCGCCAATGCGCGGTTTCACAATTAGCGGAAAACCAATATCAGCCACCAAAGCATCGATTGCAGCTGTGTCTTCGCCCGGCACCGACTTTGGAAAGGGCAATCCATTGGCTTCAAGCCATCGCGCGGTTTCCAGTTTATCATCGGCAATGCGGATGATTTCGGGCGAACTTACAACGATATGCGTGCCAAAACGCTCTTCCCATTCCGCCCGATTTTCTGCAAAGATTTCCAGCTCTACATCCGTGCCAACCAACACCGCCGCTGGCTTTTCACGCTCCAGCATGGCTTCGACAGTGGCCTTATATTCAGGATCTTTTGCCATTGGCAGCAACCCATGTGCGTGGCCCCAATATAGACCAGGCGAACGCGGATCGGGATCATAGGCCAATATCTCATAGCCGCGCGAAGCTGACTTCAAGCTCTTGATAATCCCTTGGCCCAGAACGGCGCCAGCCCCTGTCACAGCGATTTTTGTCATTGGTAAAACCCGCATAATTTCGATTTCGTCGCATCAGATAAGCGACTGATTGCCTGAATTGCGCTGCAATGAGCAGCAGCGTCAAATTCGATTTGGTGGTGTTCGACTGACACATCGCTACCGGTTATCTCGACCATCGTCCACGAGGGGCTCTTCCCGCCTTTGCTGCGTGGCTGCCCAATCGAATCCACCACGTGTACCTCGGTGCCGTGATCATCGCGGAAATATCTGGACCGGTGCAAATGCCCAAATATCCCGGCAGAATACCCTCGCTCACGCAAAGCGAGGGCAGCCCTCGCCTGCACTTCTTCGTTAGCTAGATAAGTCCAGTCACCAAAACCGAACGGATTGGCATGCGCGAAGAAAGCCTTCCCACTGGCCCATTCGGGCAGCCATTCGAGCGTTTCAGGCCAATCCTCGCCCAACTCTTGCCAAGTCCATTCAACCGATTCCCTGATCCAATCTGGCAGTTTTTCAAAATAGGTTGAGTTTTGCTGCTTAAGATCAACGTAGAGCTGATCATGATTGCCGCCGATCAAAAGCGCGCCGTCATTTTCAATCGCGCCAATTGAAAGCTCCATGCACTCCACCGGATCAACGCCATATGTGAACAGATCACCAAGCAGCAGCAGCTGATCAAAGCCGTGTGATCGGGCATCCTCTAAAGCGGTGCGGAAAGGCGCCGCAGCTGAATGGACATCACTAATGACTGCGACACGCATGGAACTATTACGCTCTTTACAATCAGATCAGGCTGACGCTTTTCCAGCATTGCCCCATCCAAATTTGCGCATCAGCTTTTCTTTCAACGTCAACTGGCGGGGGACGCCGACATAGTAGTCAGCCGCTTCGTAGTAGAACTGGACGGAGTCGCCATAGCGACGGCGAGCATGCTCTGCGTAATCAACTTGGTTGTAGACACAGCCAGCGACATTGCTGGAACCGAGCATCTCAAGTGTCGCACGCATTTGATCGATCGTGGTGTTGCCCCAACGCGCAACAAGGACCGTGTCGTCTGTGTAATCGCACATAGAACGCGCATCACGCACCGCAAGAACGGCAGGCGCATTCACCACCACAAGATCGAACCGAGATTTCAGGTCCTCAACCATACGATGGAACTTCGAAGAGCTAAGCACTGCCGCAGGCTCTGCTACAGGCGCTGAAGCGCTTAGCAATGAAAAGCGACTAAGCATGTCTTCTTCATCAGGCTGCGTTACCAGATCGACGCCCGTTGAAGCGTCAATGACTTCAGGATCTTCCGGCGCATTGAGAGATGGCAAATCAACTTCACCACGCACAACATCCATCAACTCAGGCGCATTGATGTCTTGTTGGATCATCTGCAGGATACCAGAGCGGCGAAGGTCAAGATCCAAGATCACCGCGCGCTTGCCCATGGAAACGGCAGCAGCAGCCAAGGTAAGCGCAACGACCGACTTACCATCGCCAGGCAGTGGAGATGTCACCAAAACGCTTTGCGATTGATTAACTGGCATAAGCGCGCGCACTTCTGAATACATTGAGCGCGAAACTTCAGCGAACATCGATTGAGGCTCGTTAAAGACAGGGCTTTCACGCAGTTTCGGAGAAACACCTTCATCGAGCATGGGAAGCATTGCAAAGACCGGCATCCC
>JBCAZT010000121.1:0-7571 GCA_038532855.1 Pseudomonadota bacterium | reverse complement strand
CAAGTCGCAGCCCAAGCTGTCCCCGGTGTTGCAGGCGCGATTAAAGGGTTGGTGACGCGCCAGTTTAAGCTCACCAGCGATTACGTGCCGCCGCGCACACGGTTTAACCGCTCCATTTCACCGCATCGCGTGGTGGAGGGACGCAGTTTCCCGCTCGCCGAAGTGAAAGCGATCCGAGCGCTTTTGCCAGACACCAAAGTAAACGATGTCGCATTGGCAATTATCGGCGGCGCATTGCACAAATACCTTAGTGCGAAGGATGACCTGCCCAAATCTTCGATGACCGCAATGGCGCCTATTTCAGTGCGATCAAGTGATGAGAAAAACGATATGGGCAATCAGGTCTCTGCCATGATTGCGCCTTTGGGTTCGCACCTTGCTGACCCTGCTGAACGCTTGGAATACGTCTTTAAGCGGACGAAGAATTCCAAAGCGATGACAAACGCCATTGGCGCGCGCACCATGACAGAGGTGAGCAAGGTCAATCCGCTGCTTTACATGGCTTTAGGCGCGCAGCTGTTTAACCGCGTCAGTCTCGCTCACCGTGTGGCTATGCCCTTCAACACTGTGGTGACCAACGTGCCCGGCCCGCCCATCCCGATCTATTCGGCTGGTGCGCGAATGGAGAGCATGGCGCTATCGCTTATCTGCCTCACTGATGGGCTTGGTCTTGCCCATGTGGTCCAAAGTTATGTTGATGAAGCCTATATCAGCTTTACCGCATGCCGCGATATCATGCCGGACCCGGAATTTTACTCCCAATGCCTGCAAGACAGCTTTGATGAAATGCTGGCAGCAGCGAAGGGTGTGAAGGCACCTGCCGCAAAGAAATCAACCGGTGCCAAAGCAACGCCGCGCAAAACAGCGGCTCGAAAGCCTGCTACGCGGAAGGCCTCCGCCAGCAAGGCACCGGCCAAACGCAAACCAACAACCACGATGAAGCGGCGAACTAAACCCAAATAGACACGCAGATCACACTCAAAAGCTTGCCAAAAGAGCAGGTCGCAAAAAAGCCCATAAAGGGCCACCCAGAGGAACAAAATATGGCAAGCATGGCACCACGAACAAACGGTTCGCTTCCCGGCAGTATCGTTGTTGATGATGGCAAGGCTGGCAAAGCAAGGCCCACT
Organism: Pseudomonadota bacterium; assembly: GCA_038532855.1. Classification (GTDB taxonomy): domain Bacteria; phylum Pseudomonadota; class Alphaproteobacteria; order Sphingomonadales; family Sphingomonadaceae; genus Erythrobacter. Next base: position 6,441 of record JBCAZT010000121.1, on the reverse strand, counting down.
GCCCCCGCTACTCCGCCAAATAGGTTTTGGACATGGATTGAAGGGCGCGCCATGTTTGAGCTCGCCTCGTTTTACGCCATGCGCCCTGTGCTTTCGAACCTGCCCAAAGGTGATGGCCATGCGGTTCTGGTGCTGCCCGGTTTTATGGCCACAAACAGCTCAACCCAGCCTCTTCGTGGGCTTCTGGGTGATCTTGGATATGATGCGCATGGCTGGGATTCTGGCCGCAATGTCCGGGTGAACGAAGAACTGATTGAAAAGCTGGAAGCGCAAGTCGACACTTTGTTTGCCAAAAGCGGGCGGAAAATCTCGCTCATCGGGTGGAGCCTTGGCGGGGTGCTTGCGCGCGAACTGGCAAAGCTGAAATCGGATAAGGTGCGCCAAGTGATTAGCCTTGGCAGCCCGATTAGCGATGACCGCAATCACACCAATGCAGCGCGATTGTTCAAGTTTTTCAATGGTGATGAGCCAGAGAACATTCGTGACGGGCAGTTTCAGGGCCTCGACATCGCGCCGCCTGTGCCCACAACGTCCATCCTCACCAAGACAGATGGCATCGTCCATTGGCGAGGCAGCGTGCAGCATCCTGATAAGACCAACGGTTTCCCTGCTGAAAACATCGTTGTTTACGCCAGCCATTGCGGGCTTGGGGTCAACCCAAGCGTGATGATCGCCTTGGCTGACCGGCTTTCCCAAAAAGAAGGCGATTGGGCCCCATTTGATCCCGATGCTAGCCAACAATGGATGTTCCCAAAGCTCAATCTGGCCTGAAACACCAGAACCATCGCGCGGGGCCAGATTAGAACAGTTTTCTGATATCGATGCCGACAAATCGGCCCGTTGGATCAATCACAAAGGGTTGATAATTGATCGGCGTATCGCCGTTCTCATCGGTCACCCGGCGCCGCGCGTCAAAGATATTGTCTGCACGGAAGGATACGCGAAGGTTCTTTGCAAAGCCGCTATCCTTACCCAGCAATTGGCCGACATTGGTGAACAATCGCAGGTTGAATGTCGCCAGATCATCAAAGAACAAGTCGGAGCTTCCCGGCAGGCCCGATCCGTTAAGCCGGGTTGTGCCGGTATATCGCGCTGACAAACGCATCCCCACACCATTACCGAACATCCCCGCTTCCAACCGGCTGGAATGGCGCGGCAGACCAAAGGCGCTGGTCGCATCGCCATCCAATTGATCGAGCACATCAAGGCCCGGCGCGATCAGGATTTCGTTTTGAAGCTCTATCGTGTGCGTCAGATTGGCGAAATAACGAAACCCGCGCCGAGCGCCGCCGCGCCCACCAAAAACCGCACCGACCAAGCTGCCCGAACCACCGCGCCTTGCGCCGGGTTGTGGCTGTCCTTGTCCATTTGCTTCGCCGCTATTGGCGCCGTTAGCGCCGCTTTCGCATATGCGGGACCGGAACCGTTCCAGCGCAGCATCAGGAATTGTCCCATCATCGCCGCGTGCCCGGTCAAGCATCATCGAAAGGAAGCTTGGGTCCATACCGGGCAGAATAGGGGAGACGTCCTCTCCGCGCTCAATTTTACCGACAAGATCGCGCATTGCAGAAAGGCCGTCTGCTCCGCACAGCCGCGCACGCAGCGCGTCCATTTGTTCAGGCGATGGCCTATCAAAAGGAGCGCCAGCAGGTCCACCGGGAGGGCCAGTGCGCGCCGCGGATGGATCCCGACTGCAAATCCGCTCGCGTATCATGCCAAGGCGCTGCGGGCTGATTTCACCGTTCTCATCACGCGCGCGATCCAACATGCCTTGCAATCGACGCGGGCTGAAACCGGGCAGTTCGTCAGAGACATCTTCACCCGCTTCGACCCTCTCGATCAAACGAGCGAGAAATGCCTCGCCATCATCAGCGCAGACCCGTTCGCGGAATGCCATAAAGGCAGCGCGCCTATCGGAGCTGGGGCCTGCGGCGGGATTAGAGTTAGCGCTCGCCGGTGGACGATCAGAGGGTCTCTCGCTTGACGCTGCTGAAGCCGGCGGCCCGCCCCGTTCCTGCGCTCTTCCGCTACCGCGACCGCCACTGCTCCCACCACCAAACGTGCCGCGCGTGGAGAGGGTGAATTGCAGCCTGTCTGACCGCGTTTCAGCAAAAGTGACAAAGCGTTGATCCACCGCCGTCAATGTGCCTGTCGCATCGCGTGTAATCCGCCCGGGAAACGCCGCCTCTATCTCAGGCGTTATCTGAGGGAAGGAATTGGTCACATCATCAGAGCGATTGCGGATATATTCAGCGGTAAATCGCGTACCATCCAAAAACGGCAACTCCCAGCTCACCGCAAATTTCCAATCGCGCTGCGTCTCCGCCAGCAAATCGGGATTGCCGCCGCTTGTGACAGTCGCCAAAACTGTTTCGCCATTGGTGAAATCAAAAACGGGGACATTGAATGTCGTGATCGTCGGGCTGCCAAGCGCAGAAAGACCCGGAGCCACCTCGCGTACAATATAGGTCGCGGTAAGGTTGAGGCTATCAAATGGCTCCCAAACCAGCCCGACATTGTAATCACCCAGCGTGCCGAAATCCGACAAATGATCGAGCCCAACCTGCGCGTTCAAAGTGAACGAGCCCAAGGCATCCGCAAAACCGCGGCGGCGCGATGTGATGGGAATGGTAAGATTGGCACCCGTTGTAACCGTACCGCGCGTTAAATCGGCATCCTGCAAAGTGCGGGTGTCGGATGTTGCAAGGTTCGACCAACTGTAACCCGCATCAAAAGTCGCGAGCAGCTCTCCACCGGGCAAATCGGCAAGCGGACCGCGCAAAGTTGTGAGGTTTTCTGCAGCGATGGTGCGCGATCTGGCGATATCAAAACCATTGTCAGCATTGGCTGGCAAAGCGGCATCTAACGCAAAAAACCCCGCTTGCGCCTGTTCTTCAATATCATCTGTGTCAAACAGCCGATCAATTTCAGTCTCGGTTTCCGAAAGCGAAGCATCAAACGTGCTGTTCAACTGAAACGCATTCACTCGCCTTGCAAACGAACCCGATGATGAAAAAGTGTCGGTTGATGATCGTCTTTCCAAAGGCGTGTCTTGGCCAAAAGTCCGCGTGACGCTCTCGTCTGTCGCATCATCGATCAAAGTGACAAAGTTCAGTCCAGACAAAGCGCGCGTATCATTGCGATCATAATTGACATTGGCGGTAAGTGTGGTCCCCGTTTCGATGATCGCTTTGGCCCAGCTAACATTGGCTTCCAGATTGCGCGCATCGCTTATCAGACTGCGAAATTGAGCGGGGTCAGGATCACTTGCAACCTCGGAGACAGACCCGTCCGTCTGGATGATATCGCGCTCACTTTCTGTTAAAAGCGAGGTGTCATTGGCTTCGAGATTGATATTGAAACGGCCCTCTGGCGAGATGCGCAGATAGCCAAATTCCTGCTCATTGACGAAGTATCCACCGCGCGATGGCCCTTCAAATTCAAACTCAACCTCGCGGCTGGCAAAATTGTCTTTGAGGATCAGATTGATGACCCGGCGATCAGGCGGAAAGCCAAATCGCAAGGCGACTTCTTCTGGAAACACCTCAACTTTTTCGAGCGCTTCGGGCGGATACGATGCAAGCTGGCGGAATGATCCCACCCTGATGCCATTGACAAGGACCACCGGCCTTCCCCCGCCACCGCGTCCGCGCGCAGAACCGGTGCGGGCGGTCACCTGCGTGATCAGATCAGTGATTGAAGATACGCCTTCTGCCGCGATATCCTCTTCGCCAAGCTCTAATAATGGGGCTTGTTCAACATCCAATTGCCCGCGAAGCCTTTGCCCCTGAACAAGGATTTCCCCGCCTGTACCAATTCGGGGTTCATCAAGATTTTCGGGGTCTTGCTCGGGCAAATCCTCGACTTGTGCCGAAGCGAGAGGCGGCGCGGCCTCTTGCGCAATTGCGGGCGAAGAAAAAAAGCCAAAGCCGCACACGCTTGTCAAAAGTAAGAGCTGTTGCCGCCGGGAAAATGCAGGGGAGAAGATCATTCGGTGCCTTTTGAGCAATTAACAAAGCAGAACAAGCACCTGATTTGTATCAGTTTGCACCCGTTTTAAGTTCCCTCCCCGCCATCCAGCAATCACCACGCAATTGCCAGAAGCCGCAAGCCCTTTAACGCGCAGGCTTTCTTTTTGTTCTCGTGATCGTTAAAGCGCGCACCCTGAACGACCGATTGCGTTACAAAAACGATACAAAGGAACTCCATGGCTAAAGAAGAACTCCTCGAAATGCGCGGGCGCGTGGTTGAATTGTTGCCCAATGCGATGTTCCGGGTGGAGCTTGAAAATGGCCATGAGGTCTTGGGCCACACGGCAGGCAAAATGCGCAAGAACCGTATTCGCGTTCTGGTAGGCGATGAAGTCTTGTGTGAACTCACGCCTTACGACCTTACGAAAGCGCGCATCACCTACCGCTTTATGCCGGGCCGTGGCGGTCCTGGTCCTCAGTAAGGCCGCGAGGGCCGCGCATTGGGCTCTCTCCACCTAACATTAGCATCAGCATCTCCAAGGCGGCGTGAGCTGCTTGGGCGGCTTGGCGTGGCGCCTGACGCTGTGACGCCAGCCGATATTGATGAGACGCCGCATAAGGGCGAACGCCCAAACGATTACGCCTTGCGGATGGGACGCGAAAAAGCACTGGCTGTGCAATCAACAGGCTATGTTTTGGCAGGAGATACAGTCGTTGCGTGCGGCAGGCGGATCCTTCCCAAAACCGAACACGAAGCCGAAGCTCGTGAGTGTTTGGAGCTCATGTCTGGGCGGCGGCACACCGTCCTTTCCAGTGTGGTGTTACGCGCACCTGATGGCGCGTTGAAAGAGCGCCTTTCTGAAAGCGTGGTGAGAATGAAAAATTTGAGCCGCGAAGAAATCGACGCCTACATTGCGGGTGGTGAGTGGGAAGGCAAAGCGGGCGGCTATGCAATACAAGGGGCGGCTGAAGGTTTGATCCAGTGGATCAGAGGCAGCCATTCCAGCATTATGGGGCTGCCGCTATATGAAACGCGCGCTTTGCTGAAATCTGCGGGATTTGAGATTGGGTAAGCATCTCGCTCTTCCGACCCCACTGCGACTAGCCTCGCCTTTGGCTCGGCAAGTCTCGCTCCCCTCCCGCATGCGGGAGGGGCTGGGGGTGGGCCTGTGACATGGCATATCGAAAACGGCATCGGCGAAACACGCGCATTGCTCGTTGAGAATGGCAAGCCCCTTGCAGCCAAGCTCTGGTGGGATGGCGAGGTGTACTGCAACCAAGTCACAACCGCCAAACTAATCGCAAAACAAAGCCGCTCACGCCGCGGAACTGCCCAAATTGAAAGCGGCGCAGAAATCCTTGTCGACAAACTCCCGCGCGAACTCACCGAAGGAAAGCACTTCTCCGTGCGGATCTCGCGGGCAGCCATAGCCGAGCGCGGGCGATACAAACGCGCGCAGGGGCGATATGCGAGCGAGAGTGAAATTGCACACGAGCAAGCCCACCCTTTCGCCGATCTAGATGCCAAACACGTATCTGCATTCGATTCAGGGCTGTGGGAAGATGTTTGGTCGAGCGCTTCTGCCGGATCGTTGGTTTTTCCAGGGGGCGGCATCGTGATAAGCGCTACGCCAGCAATGACACTCATCGATGTGGATTGCAGTTGGCCTGAAGAGGCATATCACAACGCAATCCCTACAATTGCAAGGGCGCTGCGTTGGTTCGACATAGGCGGCAATGTCGGCATCGATTTTCCTACAATCATCGATAAGCAAGACCGCAAGGCATATGACAACCGCTTGGCGAAACGCTTGGCCGATTGGCCGCATGAAAGCACAGCCATGAACGGGTTCGGCTTTGTCCAACTGGTTGCGCGGCTCGAAGGCCCATCCCTCCTGCACCGTTTCGCTTCGTCGCGCACCGGCATGTGCGCCCGGTACGCGTTGCGCGTGGGTGAGCGAGCACAAGGGGCCGGCCCTACCCTTCTCCTCACCGTCCACCCAGCGCTCAAATCCAAGTTGAAAGCGGAATGGATCGACGAACTTGCCATGCGCACTGGCAAACAGGTGCGGATTGAGACCGATCCAAGCCTTGCATTGGAAGCGCCGCAAGCTCAAATCGTTGCGCAATGAGTATCACTTCCAAACCCTGCCCCATCTGCAAAAAGCCGCGCAGCGCCGAATTCAAACCGTTCTGTTCTTCGCGTTGCCGCGACCGCGATCTCGCCAAATGGTTTGGCGATGGATATGCGGTGCCCGGCCCTCCTGTGGACCCTGAAGAAATTGCCGCGCGCGGACTTGACGCTGACAATAGCGACGAATTCTAGCGAACTGCGAAAAACACCTGGCACAGCGTTGCAAAACCTCTTGCCAACCGCGCTCTCCTTCGCCATAGCGCCGCCTTCATTGGCTCGTCGTCGTAAAGCGCTTTATGCGTATTTGACGTCGCCGCAGCGAATGCCCGGGTAGCT
>JBCAZT010000120.1:0-7691 GCA_038532855.1 Pseudomonadota bacterium | reverse complement strand
CAGCAAATCGCGTGCTTTGCGCAAGTCTCCTCCGGTTGGCTCGCCATCCTTCATGCGGGGAGGAAAAGGCAGAGCTTCAAGCTCATCCCACAGCCGCGCAATATAGCCGCGCCGCTCATAACCGGTGTCGTATTTGATCCGCTCGAGAGCCGCGCGGTCCAAAGGTCCCTCTGCTTCAGTCAGCAGCTTAAACGCGCGCCATGATCGGTTTGTCTGTTTGCGCTCCACGCCTAACAAAGGCGAGAAATCCTCAGGGTTCAAATCGCTGCCTTCGCCCGCGGCGGTGAAGGGTTCGTTATTGGCATTGTAGATCCAGCCCGATGCAGGATTGATAAGCTTGGGAATTTCAGCGTAATCAACCGCGCCCTCCCAGATAAGATCGGAGCGCGACCCAACCAAAGTGCTGCGCCAATTCGCCTCTATATCTTCCGGCCTGTCGGGGATCGCAGCGTTGTAGAGATAGGCGATATTGCCAGCCTCATCAGCGTAAATGAAATTGGTCGAAGGGATGGCCATTCGCGCCATGTGCGATTGCCATTCTTCAAAGTTTGTCGCCTTATTAATGCGGTAATAGGCATCGAGCTGTTCAACACTATCTATCCCGCCATAGCGGATGGCGAGATAGGCATATTCGGTCTTGATCACAGGTCCATGAACGCTGCGCAAAATCTCTTGGCGGATGGGTAGGGTAATGGGGCCGAACTTGACCGGCAGCGTCACCGTTTTGCGCTCAAGATCGCGCCATTCGTCATCGAGTTTGTACTGCGTGCCTTCTGCATTGGTTTCGAGCACGTAGATATCGGTCATGTCGGGGCGGTTTACCGTATTGGTCCAACCCAAATGGCGATTGTGGCCAAGGAAAGGAAAGGGCGATCCGGGGAAATTGGCGCCGGTAAAGTGCCAGCCCTCCTCGGTCTCAACGCTGAATTCATACCAAGCAACACCGCCGCGCAGGGGCTGGTGCGAATTGGAAATGAGCGTGGTTGGACCGCCTGATCGTTCTGGCGTCACAGCAAAAGCGTTTGAGCCCAGCAAAGCGGCGTCTTCACCTATGGGAAGTGGGTGGAGAAGATTTGCTTGGTTCTCATTCTCCTGTTGGTCCGCAGGAGCAGGATCGCGCGCGAAGCCTGGAATATCGGGCCCAAATTCGCGCGGCAGAGGATCGCCTGCCACCAGCGGCCCGATCACATTGCCTAACCCGAAAAAGAATGGCTGGCGCAGCACAAACCCGGCAGCGACATCTTCGCCATTCACAGGGAAAAGATTGCCGAGCTTCAGCTCTTGCGGGTTCTCCTTCGCATATTGGTTTAAGCCGACCGCATAGGCTTCGAACAAAGCGCGCGTGTCACCCGGCAAGTCTTGATACTTCCGCTCTGCCGTGCCGCGCGCATCAAGCAGGTGGTAGACATAATCAAACTGCGCGCCTTCCTCGCCGGCAATCGCCCCGTATCGCCCGCGCGACATGGCGATCACATCTTGCAGCGTGAAAAAGTCATCCTCTGCATGGGCGATGGCAATGCCAAAGGCAGCATCGGCATCGGTTTTGCCATAAATATGCGGCACGCCGAATTCATCGCGGATGATTTCGGCTTCGTATGTAGTCCAGCTTTCCGGCGAATAGGAGGCTTGCTTGGCAAAGAATGGCTCCCATGTGGCAAGCGCGATAAAGGCCACCATCAGCACCATAGCGAGCGCAAACGCGCTTCGGCCCAGCCATTTTAACATCAATCTCTCCAGAATTCTTTGGACAAAAGGTTTGCCGCCACATTGCCCCCTTGGCAAGCGAGCTAATGTGACCCACCTATGTAAGTAACACACCGCTTGGGATTGGGTTTGTTGATGAAACACAGCAGCTGGAACATTTTGAACAGGTCTTGTGTTGCTAATTTGCAACACTATATCGAGAGGGAACATCACATGAGGGGTCTCATCACATGAATCTCGAAAAGTTTACTGACCGCGCAAAAGGTTTCCTGCAATCCGCGCAAACAGTCGCCATCCGAATGAATCACCAGCGCATCACGCCGCTGCACCTCGCCAAAGCTCTGCTTGAGGATGAGGAAGGTATGGCAGCGGGCCTTATCCAGCGCGCTGGCGGCGATGCGGCCAAAGCGGTGAGCGCGGTTGATGATGGGCTCGCCAAGGTTCCCGCCGTAACAGGCGGCGGCGCGCAGCAAACACCGGGCTTGGATAATGATGCCGTGCGCGTCCTCGACAGTGCAGAGCAGCTCGCGGACAAAGCAGGCGATAGCTATGTCGCGGTTGAGCGCATTCTGACCGCGCTCACGATGGCACCGGGAGCGGCCGGCGATGCGATGAAAGCATCGGGCGTCACCCCGCAAACGCTAAATGCGGCGATTGAGGCACTGCGCGGTGGGCGCACCGCCGACAGCGCGAATGCGGAAAGCTCTTACGATGCCATGGAGAAGTTTGCGCGCGACCTAACGCAAGCTGCGCGCGATGGTAAATTGGATCCGGTGATTGGGCGCGATGAAGAGATACGCCGCGCGATCCAGATCCTTGCTCGCCGGACCAAGAATAATCCGGCCATGATTGGCGAACCCGGTACAGGTAAAACTGCGATTGCCGAAGGGTTGGCTTTACGCATCGCCAATGGAGATGTCCCCGATAGCCTGAAAGGCCGCACGCTCATGTCGCTCGATATGGGCGCGCTGATTGCAGGCGCGAAATATCGCGGCGAGTTTGAAGAGCGACTGAAATCTGTCCTTGATGAAGTGAAGAATGCCGATGGGCAGATCATTCTCTTCATTGATGAGATGCACACGCTAATTGGGGCAGGCGCGTCCGAAGGGTCAATGGATGCATCCAACTTGCTGAAACCTGCCCTGTCGCGCGGCGAACTGCATTGCATCGGTGCGACCACTCTTGATGAATACCAGAAGTATGTCGAGAAAGACCCCGCACTCCAACGGCGATTCCAACCCGTCTATATCGAAGAGCCTTCGGTTGAAGACACTATATCGATTCTGCGCGGCATCAAAGACAAGTACGAATTGCACCACGGTGTGCGCATCACGGACAGCTCCATAGTTGCTGCTGCGCGTCTGTCAGACCGTTATATCCAAAACCGTTTTCTGCCCGACAAAGCCATCGACCTGATGGACGAGGCAGCAAGCCGCATCCGTATGGAAGTGGAATCAAAGCCTGAAGAAATCGAAGACCTTGATCGGCGCATCATTCAGCTAAAGATCGAGGAATCCGCGCTTGAGAAAGAGGATGACAAAGCCTCAAAAGAACGGCTCGATGCCCTGCGCGAGGAACTTGCTAACCTTGAGCAAGAATCCTCTGAATTGACCACACGCTGGCAGAATGAGCGTGATAAGATCGACGCCGAAGGCAAGATCAAAGAGCAGCTGGATGCAGCAAGGCTGGAGTTGGAGCAGGCGGAACGCACCGGCGATCTCGCGAAAGCGGGTGAGCTTTCATACGGCACGATCCCGAGCCTCGAAAAGCAGCTCGAAGAAGCCGAAGACCTAAATGATGATGCGCTGCTGCGCGAGGAAGTGACCGAGGAAGACATCGCTTCGGTCGTCAGCCGTTGGACTGGCATCCCCATCGACAAAATGATGGAGGGCGAACGTGAAAAGCTGCTCGATATGGAGAATATCCTCGGCAAGCGCGTGATCGGACAGGCTGCCGCAATCGAGGCAGTCTCCAAAGCCGTGCGCCGCGCGCGTGCTGGCTTGCAAGATCCGGGGCGGCCGCTTGGCTCATTCCTGTTCCTCGGTCCTACGGGGGTCGGGAAGACCGAGCTGACCAAAGCGCTTGCCGGGTTCCTATTCGATGATGACAGCGCGATGGTTCGCATCGACATGTCGGAATTTATGGAGAAGCATTCTGTTGCTCGGCTGATCGGCGCGCCTCCGGGATATGTCGGCTATGATGAAGGCGGAGTGCTAACCGAAAGCGTGCGCCGCCGCCCGTATCAGGTCGTGCTGTTTGACGAGGTGGAAAAAGCGCACACCGATGTGTTCAACGTGCTGCTTCAAGTGCTCGATGATGGCCGCTTAACCGATGGACAGGGCAGGGTGGTCGATTTCTCGAACACACTGATCATCCTGACCTCCAACCTCGGCAGCCAATTCCTGTCCAACCTCCCCGACGATGGCAAAGTAGCCGATGTTGAGGATGCCGTGATGGATGTGGTGCGCGGGCATTTCCGCCCTGAGTTCCTCAATCGCTTGGATGAGATCATACTGTTCCACCGGTTGGCGATGGAGCACATGGCACCGATTGTCGCGATCCAAGTGAAGCGCGTGCAAAAGCTGCTCGATGATCGCAAGATTACGCTCGATCTGTCTGATGCAGCGCTAAGGTGGCTTGGCCGCGTGGGCTACGATCCCGTCTATGGCGCGCGGCCATTGAAACGAGCGGTCCAGCGATATCTTCAAGATCCGCTCGCTGAAATGCTGCTTGAAGGCAAGGTGACAGATGGGACGACGCTTGTGATTGATGAAGGCGATGGCGAGCTTAAAATGACGCCAAAGTGAGTCGGCTCAGCAGCTCCCTCCTCACATTTTGAGCGATGCGATTCTTGTGAAGATCGATAAATTCGCGATGCTTCATCGACGAAGCGTCACACAGCAAGATTAACGGAAAGGGTGGTTTGTTTCATTTAAGCCACCCTTTTTGTTATGTGCGAAAAGTTGAAACATAATTTTGTTGCGAAAGCGATTCACTGAATGTGGGATTAACGCAACAGAGCCACGAAAATTTCAAGACTCTGCTCCGCCGCTTTGACATCAAAACATCGCTACTGCACAGGTAACCCACCGCAAGGGGCTTTGTTGCGTGTGATCAGGGGCCGCCTCGGACGCGTCGGGTAAGCGCGTCCAAGAGACGGAAGATTTAACGCAGTGCAAGGCTCTAGTTGTCGCAACTGGAGTGATCATGAAGAAATTTCACAGTAATTCGATGAAGGCGCTCGCCTTCTCAGCATCCGCTATTGCTTTTGTAGTAGCTGGTCCCGTTCCTGCGCATCAGGATCAGCGTCCTGCGCAGGAGGAAGAGGAAGAAGAACAGGTTGATGTATCAACTGATGCTTCGGGCTCTTCTGGTGGTGGTCAGATTACTGTGACTGGTTCGCGCATTGTGCGCGACACATACTCATCGATCTCGCCGCTTCAGGTGATCAGCACGGAAAACCAGCAAGCCATTGGTGCTTTTGACCCTGCGCAAATCCTCCAGCGCTCAGAAGCGGCATCTGGCGCGCAAATCGACGCGACCTTCCAGGGCTTCGTTCTGGATAACGGTCCCGGTTCGCAAACCATCAACCTTCGCGGCTTGGATGCAAGCCGTACGCTCGTGCTTGTAAACGGCCGTCGTCTTGCCCCCGCCGGTGTCGAAGGGGCGCCGACAAACCCGTCTATCAACCTCATTCCTGCTACTTTGGTAGATCGCTATGATTTGCTGCTTGACGGTGCATCATCGGTTTACGGGTCTGACGCTGTTGCAGGCGTGGTAAACGTTGTTCTTCGGAAAGACTTTGACGGTCTGGAGCTTCAGGTGAATGGCGACATCAACCAAGAAGCCGGTCAAAAAGATTTCACAATCAGCGGTGCATGGGGTTTCAACACCGACCGTGCAGTCTTCGGTATTGGCGCAGAATATCGCCGAGTCGATGATATCCTCATCAGCGACCGTGACTTCCTGTCTGGCTGTAACACGCACTATGAAATCGACCAAAACGGTAACTTTCTAACCACCGACGTGGCTTCAAATGCTGAAGCGCTGGAGCAGAGTGGCGGAACCATTGGTCTTTCGCAGCAGCCCTGTAAAATTCAGGGTCTTGTTGGCCGTATCCAGCCTGCTGGAACGCGCGTTGGGTTTGTCTACTTTGACCCAGTGGATTACGGCGTAACCAATGTTAATGGGAACCAAGTTCTCGGTAACACTGGTATTCCTGGATACTCTGAATCGCTCAATGCCTTTGGTCTGCCGGTGGATGCCGATGGCGACGGTGTTCGCGACGTAGATTTCGCTTTGCTCAACACCAACGCATTTGAGCAGGATGTTACTTTCATCCCGAAGCAGGATTATGTGAACGTATTCGCATATGGTGAGTATACGTTCCCAGGTGAAGCGAATATCACGCCATTCTTCGAGGTTCGCTTTAGCAGCCTTGATACGAACACGCCGAACAATGGTACGCCCCAATTCTTCCCTTGGGTGCCAGCTTCCAACCCGTTCAACCCTTGTAATATTGACACCAACCCGAACGGAATCGATTGTGTCAATCAAGACAACATCTTTAACGGTCTAGATACTTTCGCTGGCGGTGCCTTCGCGTTGCCAATTGGCAATTCAGTGGCAACGCGCATCATTGGTTCTGTTCGTGGTGATCGGAATAACACCGATACAAGCTTCGAACAGTATGCTGGTGTGTTTGGTGTACGTGGTGATTTGCCATTTGTCGGCTCAAGCTGGACATTTGAAGTCTCTGCGCAATACACACGGTCGGACTCGACATCGTCTCGTCTTGGTATCCGCGAAGATCGTCTCGCGCTTGCTCTTGGTATTGACCCCACGGCCGACTTTGACGGCGATGGTGTGGTTGACAATGACGGTGACGGCATTGCCGATGACTACAACAGCCAGCCCGTGTCACCCCTACTAGCTGGTGGTGCTTGTGACATAGCCGGTCTTGCTAACCCGAACCTTGCGGATCCGGGCTTGACCGCGGTGCCTTGTGTGCCTGTAAACCTGTTCGCAGAAAGTCTTGTCCCCCAAGTGATTGGCGACTTTGCTACTCAGGCAGAGCGTGATTTCCTTTTTGGTGCACGTACTTTTGATACAACCTACGAACAAACGATCATTGGCGGCTTTGTTACAGGTGATTTGTTCGATCTGCCCGCAGGCCCCGTTGGCGCTGTTCTCGGTGTCGAGTGGCGCGAAGATTCGATTAATTCCCAGCCAGACTCGGTTGCATCAAACGGATTGTTCTGGGGCTTCTTCGCAGATGGTGGTGCTGTAGGTACCAAATGGATCCGAGAAGCGTATGCAGAGGTTGATATTCCATTGATCGCCGGCGAAACTCTGGTCGAAGAACTTACGTTTAAAGCAGCTGGGCGTATCACTGACGAAGAGTTTTACGGTACAAACGGAACATTTAGCTTGCAGGGAGGCTGGCGTCCTGTTTCGCCGCTTTTGTTCAAGTTTAGCTACGGAACATCATTCCGCGCACCAAATCTTCGCGAAAACTTCCTTCAAAACCAATCTGGTTTCGGGAATATCTTCGATCCTTGTGCTGTTCCTGCAGATGCTTTCGACTCAACGGGCGGCGGTTATCAGGCCGATCGGGATGAACGTGATCCGGCTATCCTTGCAAACTGCATCCGCGAAGGCCGCGATCCTACCCTGGTTGGGATTGATGCTGGTGGTGTAAACACGATCTCTTTTGCGAGCGGTCAAATTTTCACAGGTGGTAGTTTAGACATTGATCCAGAGACATCGACGTCGATTACGACTGGCTTTGCTCTTGAAGAGAGCTTCGCAAGCGGCTTCGATTTCGCTTTGAACTTCAACTATTACGACATCCAGCTTCGCGACTCCATCACCGAGCCGACTGCACAATTTATCATCAACGACTGCTTTACCCGCACCGATGGTACACGCAGCCCGTTCTGTGACCGGATCGAATTCAGTGAATTGGCAGCGGATCGTCGTTTGAT
>JBCAZT010000119.1:0-7699 GCA_038532855.1 Pseudomonadota bacterium | reverse complement strand
CCCGCATGGCGCAGACCTATTTGAACGCCGCGCAAAGCGATGGATTACGCTGCGTCATCCAGATTACCGATATGAAGCTTGCCAATCCCAATCCCGATTTCTTTAGCTATACGATGTCGAAACATGCCCTCGCCTCAACTATTGCGATGCTGACAATGGGCGCGGCAGGCGATGAGGACCGGATATACGGCATTGCCCCGGGCGCGATCCTCGCCAGCCATGACCAAAGCGAGGATGAAACCGACATCTCGCACAAACTCAACCTGCTTGGCCGCAAGACGGGGCCAGATGAAATTGTAGATGCGGCTTTGTTTTTGGCCAAAGGCGTTCTCAAAAGCGGGCAGACCCTATTCATCGATAGCGGCCAACATGCCATGCAGCAGGACCGCGATGTAATCTATCTAGCCCGCGAGATTGCGGGACAGGCGTGATGAAAAAGCATGCTCTTTCGACGCGTATCTGGCACTGGATCAATGCAGCAGCATTGGCCGTCCTTTTTATGTCAGGCTTAGGCATTTCAAACGCGCACCGGCATCTTTACTGGGGCAATTTCGGCTATGACCCGGCAGAGGCATGGGTGCATGTGATGCGGTTTCCATGGTGGATCACATTGCCATCCAATTACAATCTCGCCGCATCGCGTGACTGGCACAATATTGGCGCTTGGGTGTTTGGGATCGCGCTTTTGTTCATGTGGGTTGCGATGCTCGTAAACAGACACTTCACCCGCGATATTGTGACAGGTCCGCGTGATTGGTCACCGCGGCATTGGTGGAAAATTTTGCGATCCAATCCTCGCAATCACGAAACGCTGGACGGCGCGAAATATAACAGCATTCAAAAGATCACCTATGGCGTGGTGCTGGGGATTTTGCTGCCTTTGATGATTGCCACTGGGCTTGCGATCAGTCCTGGATTTGAACCGGCAGCACCGTGGTTGGTTGATTTTTTGGGAGGCCGCCAATCAGCGCGCTCTATCCATTTCATTGTCGCATGGCTTCTGACCGCGTTTTTCGTGCTTCACATCATCATGGTGATGGCGGCTGGTGCTGGCCGATTGATCCCCGACATGATCACGGGCGGCAGAGTTGAGACCAGTAAGAAAGGGTATTTCGATGCCTGATATTCCGCGCAGAGGATTGCTGGCCGGATTGGCCGCTATGGGCACTGGCGCTTGCACCGAGTTGGGCAAAACAGATGCAGCAGGCGCTGTTTTCGACACCGCAGAAGATTGGCACCGCGCGGCCCATCGCGCGCTTGCTGGGCGACAAAACCTAGCGCGCGAATATGCGCCCGAAGATCGCTCCCCCGATGTCAAAGGCAATGGCTCTGTCACCGTCAACCGCGATATGTACCGTGACCAATTGGCGCGCGGCTTTCCTGATTGGCGTTTATCCGTTCGCGGACTGGTTGAAGAGCCTTTGCGCCTCTCGCTTGACGAATTGAAAGCCCTCCCCCAGCGCACGCAGATCACGCGCCACGATTGCGTTGAAGGGTGGAGTGCGATTGCCGAATGGAAAGGCCCGCAACTTAGCGCTTTGCTTGATGCTGCCAAAATCAAGCCGGAGGCGAACTTCATCGTCTTTTGGTGCGCTGACATTCTGTATGGCGAACAGTATTATGAAAGCGTCGATCTGGTCGATGCCTATCACCCGCAAACCATCATTGCGCATGAGCTAAACGGCGCAGCTTTGCCTGAAAAGAACGGGGCGCCGTTAAGGATGCGGATTGAACGGCAATTGGGCTATAAACACGCAAAATACCTCACCGCTATCGAAGCCGTCGCCGACCTTGCTCCCATTGGCAAAGGCAAAGGCGGCTTTTGGGAAGATGAATACGGCTATCAGTGGTATGCTGGCATTTAGGCTTTGGCCTATCTCACCGGGAAAACGCGGTTCATTGTCGCCCAATCATGCTCGATAACTTTCTCAAGCACGCCGATATCCACATCGGCCAATTTGTTGATGTAAAGACAGCTTGCGCCTTCTGAGTGCTTACCCAGGTTTTTGAGCAGTGCCTTACGCTCAGCACCGGCTGTCTCGTCGCAATATCCACCCATAAGGTGAAGCGAATGCTTGGCCTTACGTGTTGCAAATCCTGATCTTTGGCAATGCACTTTGCGGCCGCTGGCGTACGTTGTCTCATAATCACCAAAGCCGAAAATACCGCCCCACATGGTTGGCTCTTCGCCGGTCACTTTTGAAAACAAATCAACCAATACGCGCGCGTCATCCTGTTTGGCCGCCGGCTCAATAGCGCCAAGCGCCTCTTCAATTTTCGACATATGATCCCTCCAAAGCGTTAAGCTGACTATTCAACGCGATCCAGACATTGACAGCAGCAGAGGCAATGTCTTGATAAGGGAACAATAGCCTTAACAAGGACATTGCATCTATGAGCGTAACACTACTTGATCGTTTCTTGAAGAGTGGCGTTTCAAAAGGCCGTCTCGGCGTAGTTTTTGCCGATGGGAGCGCGCGAACGTACGGCGAACCCGCTGACGGATTTCCCGAAGTCGTCCTGCGTTTCACCGATGGCAAAGTCCCCCGCGATATCATTATGGATCCGCGCCTTGGCGCTGCCGAGGCGTTCATGGGTGGCCGCCTGATTATCGAAGAAGGCGATGTGATGGAGCTTGTCACATTGCTGCGCATGAACAACGCGTGGGATAAAGGCGGCGATATCGGCGCGCCGACTTTGGCAAGGCGTGTGATGGGCAAAGCAAGCTTTGCGATTGAGCGAGTCAACAACCGCGTTTCCTCCAAAAAGAACGTCGCGCATCACTACGATATCGGCAATGAATTCTATGCCCTGATGCTGGACCCGGAGCATTGGCAATATAGCTGCGCGTACTGGCCTGATGGGGTTGAAACCTTGGGCGAAGCACAAACGGCGAAGCTAGCGCATATTGCAGCAAAACTGGCTGTGAAACCGGGCAACACCGTGCTTGATATCGGTTGTGGCTGGGGCGGGATGTCGATCTTCCTTGCCAAAAATTACAATGTGATTGTGACCGGCATCACCTTGTCAGAAGAGCAAGCCGCCCTCGCCCGTCAAAAAGTGCGCGATGCGGGGCTTGCCGACAAGGTCAGCATCGAGCTCGTCGATTATCGCGACTTTGCCGCTGCTGGTCGCAAGTTCGACAAGATCGTCTCTGTCGGCATGTTTGAACATGTCGGCCAGCCACAATTTGATGCCTTCTTTGAAGCCTGCGCCAATCTTTTGACCGATGATGGCACCATGTTGCTCCATACAATCGGACGCATGGGAATGCCCGGCTCAACCGATGCCTTTACCCGCAAATACATCTTCCCCGGCGGCTATATACCGGCACTGTCAGAGACGGTCGCCTCATCAGAGAAATTCCGCCTTATCGCAACTGACGTTGAGACACTGCGTCTGCATTATGGCAGAACTCTGCGCTGCTGGTACGCAAACTGCATGGCAAACAAAGAGCAGATGATCGCCATGTATGATGAGCGGTTCTTCCGGATGTGGACGTTCTATCTTGCTGGCGCTGCGACTGTCTTTGAATATGGCAGCATGTGCAATTATCAGATCCAATTCGCGCGCAGCCGGCATGCTTTGCCAATTACGCGCGGCTATATTGAGGCGGAGGAAAAGCGGCTCTTGAGAAAGGCGCGTTAGCTCGACCTTTGGTGATCGCGCGTCTTGGCGCTTGGTCGATAAACCGGCCCAAAACCCAACATCGCTGCGCCTACCAACGGCAGCGCAATTACCCATAGGCGCACACCGGTGATCCCTTCAGGGCTCGCAATGGTAACGCCTGCCGTCGCTGCTAAGCCTGCGCAGATCATCAGCACGCCCATCACCACGCGAACCTTGGGCACTGTGCGCCCGCCTCTGATCGCGGTGAATGTGCGCTCATGCCGGGCGAAGATCGCGATCATCGGTAGCAGAGCGACAATGTATATGCCGAGCCAAAGGGGCCGCGTTGCCCACCATTCGCTTGTGCCCGGGACGCTATCCAAACCCACTCCGCCAAAGCCGATCCACGCAATCGTCATCACCAGCACAAAGGCGGTAAGGTGCCACAGATAGACGGTCATAATCATCCCGTTCATCAGCACTGTCGCGGTCCACAAACCCAGATTATCCAGCATTTTGCGGCCCATTGGCTCCAGTGCAAGCACAAGCCCCACCTGCGTCAAACCCAGCGCAAACAGCGCCAAAGTGGGCGGCAGCGAATTGGAAAAGCCTCCCGGCGCGGACACCATCGAAACGGGGTAGAACCCATAAACCGTGATCGTCACGAGGATCACGAGACCCACTCCAAATGTCGCCAGCGCAAACAGGCGATTGTCAAACCGGCCATCCCGCCAAGCGAAACCCAATTGGTGGATCGCAAGGAACACCCATAAAAAGTTGGTGAAGTTGACGTAAGGCACACCAGCTGAAAAGGTCAGCCAATCGGTCGCCATTGCGATTGGCACGTAGACGAGGAAACTGAGCCAGCCGAATTTGTCCCATGCCTTTTTCGCAAGCGGGGTGCAGGCGGTGACCAGCAGATACACCGCTAAGAACCAGACAGGGATCAACGCCGCCTCAGTCGCCATGCGTATCTGCGCGCGATCAAGGCCGACCTGCGTCATCACAACAGCAATACCAGCCCAGAGCAACAAAACAGGGAATGTGGGCGTGATGAGGCGCTGGACGCGGCTTGCGAGCCAATCGCGGTACACACCTGATTGCCCCGCGTCGGCTTTGCGCAAAGTCGCATCCCAGCTCACGCCATTGGAATACCCGCCAACAAGGAAAAACACCGGCATTACTTGGAAAATCCAGGTCAGCCATTGGACCCAATTTTCGCTTTCAAGCAGATCGCCGCGCTGCAATCCGCCGTTCTCATCGACGTAAAGCCCCGCCATCAACCAATGGCCAAACACCACTGCCAGAATGGAGACAGCGCGCAGGAAATCGACCCAGCGATTGCGCTCGGGCGGTGCCATTTCAGCAAGCTCGCGCGCTTTGGACCATAGTGCCAGCATTCGGTTTCCTCCCTTAATGCTGCACAATAGTTTGGTGCTGCATGTTCACAGTGCAAGTACTTGCACATCAATCCTCTCGAAATCGTTGCTGTACGCCCTGCCCCCTGCTAGCCGCGCCCAAACGCGAAAAAAGGTTCGAAAATGTCCGACATCAAGAAAGTGGTTCTCGCCTATTCTGGCGGTCTCGATACTTCGGTTATCGCCAAATGGTTGAGCGTTGAGCGCGGGCTCGAAGTGGTGACATTCACCGCTGATCTGGGCCAAGGCGAAGAGATTGAGCCTGCTCGCGATAAAGCACGCGCGATGGGCATTCCGGACAATCACATCTTTATCGAAGACCTGCGCGAGGAATTTGTGCGCGACTATGTCTTTCCCATGATGCGCGCCAATGCCCGGTATGAAGGCGATTACCTGCTAGGCACTTCTATCGCTCGCCCGCTTATCTCAAAGCGTTTGGTTGAGATCGCGCATGAAACAGGCGCAGATGCTATTGCGCATGGAGCGACAGGCAAAGGCAATGATCAGGTCCGCTTTGAGCTGTCTGCCTACGCGCTTGATCCCGCTATCCAAGTGATTGCGCCATGGCGCGAATGGGATTTGACGAGCCGCACAGCGCTCATTGCATGGGCCGAATCGCATCAGATTGCTGTGCCGCAGGACAAGCGCGGCGAGGCACCCTTCTCTACTGACGCGAACCTGCTCCACACATCATCTGAAGGAAAAGTGCTCGAAGACCCATGGGAAGAGACACCTGATTACGTCTATTCGCGCACGGACCATCCTGAAGAGGCTCCTGACACGCCTGAATATATTGAGATCGAATTTGAGCGCGGCGATGGTGTAGCTTTGAATGGCAAAGCCATGCCACCGGCTGTACTGCTGACTGCATTGAATGACCTGGGACGCAAACATGGCATTGGCCGGCTTGATCTGGTCGAAAACCGCTTTGTCGGCATGAAATCGCGCGGCATGTACGAAACACCAGGCGGTGAAATTTACGCACGCGCACATCGCGGGATTGAGCAAATCACGCTGGATCGCGGTGCAGCGCATCTCAAAGACGAACTGATGCCCAAATATGCTGAGCTCATCTATAACGGCTTTTGGTTCGCGCCTGAGCGGGAGATATTGCAGGCCGCAATTGACCACTCACAAGCCAAAGTGAGCGGCACTGTGCGCCTCAAGCTATATAAAGGCGTTGCAGGCGTTGTCGGACGCAAATCCGAAAACTCGCTCTATTCAGAAGCGCATGTGACATTTGAAGACGATGCGGGCGCCTACGATCAACATGATGCCGAAGGCTTTATCAAACTCAATGCGCTTCGCCTGAAGCTGCTCGCGCAGCGCGATCGAGCCTGAGTCGCGTCGAGTCGCTCTCATACAAAACTGAGTCGCGTAATTTTCGAATGGCCTCACTTTTTGAATCAGAAAGCCAATTTCACCGGCCGACATCCTCAGTATCGCTACTTAGACATACAATGCGATGAACCGTTGAGTTGTCCACCGCCCTCCACAAGTGATCTGGGCAAAAGTGGAAAAGTCGGGGTTGCGGGGGTTGTCGAAATCGGTATTGGAGCGCAATCTTTAGTTGTTCTTGAGGCGGAGAGGATCAGAACAATCAGTCGTAAGACTTTGATTGGTTTGATAATTTCCAACAACAGAATACGGTGGTAGCTGTCCACGCGCTGTCTGAGAGATGACATGCAAAAAGCCCCGGCTGGATGCAAGTCAGATCGTTTGAAGACAATGCGAAGCTCATCATCGTTAAGATCAAATGGCTTGTCCGCGATTGAGGGAGTATTCGGGTTAAACCGATATGCAACCGTTTGAAAAAGCAGACGCTAAAGCAATTTGATCTCGGTTAGACTGAGACGAGACGGACATGAGCGAAAAGCTTCGGCTGGACGCATATGAAACCGAACGAGGAGGAAAAGCCGGATGCCGGCGCGAGCGCCGGTGAAAGAACCTGACGGCGGTCGATCCTTCGGGAGAGACGCGACAGGGGACAACACCGGGCGCCAAGTGCGCTTTATGGAATGCAACTAAGCCAGCTTGCTGGTGGAGATGCAAAACCGAAGCGTCCACGCGCAGGTGAGAGTGGGGTCAGCAGCAATGCTGGCCCCATTTGCTGTTTAGGCTCGCTGCCTTGTCTATACCGCGCCTCTCGATACTTCATGCAACAATTATGGCCTTTATGCCGCACATTGTGCGTCATTTGCGCTCGCAATATGCCGAGACAATTGCCTGGCCTGCCCCCTTCCCCTTATGTTGCGCATCATGGGCGAGGGAAAAATAACATTCGTGGCCAGTAAAGGCCTGTGCAACCTATGCATTGCTGTGATTTTGGCGGCGGCGCCAGCATCAACCAATGCGCAAGAGGATGAGGCGGGCGACACTGTCAAACCCGATTTCTCAGAAAGCTTTGCGCCTTATATCGACAGCGGACCAACCAAGCTCAGTATTCCAGCTGGCGCAGTTGATATTTCAACCTTCAAACCAAAGCTCGACCCCAAAAAGCCCAAACCACAGCCCACTTTGAGCGGAAGAACCGTTCGCAGTCTGGGCACGGGCGTTGCCTCTTACTACGGAAAGCGATTTCACGGGCGGCTCACTGCCAATGGGGAACGCTTTAACATGCGCGCAATGACAGCGGCGCATAAGACGCTTCCTTTCGGTACCAAAGTTCGCGT
>JBCAZT010000118.1:0-7766 GCA_038532855.1 Pseudomonadota bacterium | reverse complement strand
CTGGCGCAATCTTGGGCGTCGGGAGAATTGGAGATCAGCTCAAAGCAGCAGGTACTTCTGGCAAGCTCCAATACCTTTACGACAATCACAAGATCGGCTGCATCATCGTTGCGTTCGTGATTGGTTACAAAATCTGGCGCTTTATCGCTGAAAAGAAATGGAAAAAGGCTTGAAGGTTATGGCTTCACAACCACTCGTTCTAACCGATCCCAAAATGCTCGCTGAATTCGTTCGGCAGAGTCAGTTGAAAACGATCCTTGAAAAGCGCTTTGCCGCTCCGGCTGATCTTGGCGCCATCCTGTTTCGCGATGGTGCGATCGTAGACGGCTATAAAGGCACGCAATTCTCGCTCGGCGGGGTATGGGAAAACCTTAAAGGCATGATCGGTGGCTCGCACCACTATGAAATCATGCTGGTCGATCTCAAACCTTTCACTGCGACAATCCCTGTGCGGGGCATGTCAAAAGATATGGTCGAGATTGTGGGTGAAGCCACTTTCGAGCTTCAGATCAATCCGGAAAAGCCAACGAATGCGCTTGGCCTGATGCGCGGTGTTTCCCGCAATGAGAGCGAACCAGATGAAAAGGGTGGGCGCGTGTCTGCTGGGCGCAAAGCACTGATGGTCTCAGATGTTGTTGACCGATTGGAGCCTCACTTTCGTGAGCGCATTTTTGGCAGCATTCTCAGCCGACACAATGCCGAGGAAATCCGCGGTAATCGCGGCATGCAGGATCAGATCCAAGCCGACATGATGAAAGAAGCGGAGCGGATTCTTGGCGATCTTGGCGTGTTGGCAAACAGTGCGACTGCCAACTTCGCCACCAATGAAGCTGAGCGCCAGCAGTTTGAACTGGCTCGTGTCAAGCGTGAGGAAGAGATCAAGGACTTCCAACTGGAAGTGCTGAAACAGCAGGTTGAGCGCGAGGCTGATTCAACGTCTTTCATGCTCAACACGCAGCTCGATCAGGCCAAGCTTAAACAAGCCAATGATGATGAGCTGCGCTTGATGGTGCTCGATAGCGAGACCGGCTTTATTGATGCGCGCGAAACGCATGCGCGCCGGCAAGAATTGGAAGCGCTGGAGCATGAGGCAGGCGTAATTTTAGCCGAAAATCAGGCGAAAACCAAAATAGCGCTTGCTGAAATCAGCGATTCAATGGCCAAGACCGATGCGACCATTGCGCTGAGCGAAACCGAAAATGAACTGAGGGCTTTAAGGGATGACTTTGGGCTCAAGCGTCAAAAGATCGAGGATGATGCCCGGCGCGCACGTGAGCTGGAAGATGCTAAACATGAAGCTGAAATCGGCGAAATCGGGCTCGATGCGCAAAACAAAGAATTCAAACAAGATCTGGTGGAGGCCACGGCATGGGCTGACCTCGCGGCCAAGAACCGTGATCGCAAAGTCGATACGGACTTGAAAGAAGGCAAAGGCCAAGCCGAAATTCGCATCATGGAAGCGGATGCCTCGACCAAGAATGAAATGGATAAAATGTTGGCTGCGG
This sequence comes from Pseudomonadota bacterium, assembly GCA_038532855.1. GTDB lineage: Bacteria > Pseudomonadota > Alphaproteobacteria > Sphingomonadales > Sphingomonadaceae > Erythrobacter. The sequence goes on along the minus strand of JBCAZT010000118.1, from coordinate 6,261 downwards.
GCCGGCTCACTCCTGAACAGCTTAGAGAATACATGCCTGGAGTTTCCGAGAGCGCTGCTCAGGTTGCTGTCGCTCGTGCGCAGGCTGAAGGTCGCAATGCCGACCAGATGATCGAACTTATCCAAAAAATGACCAAGGAAAGCCGAGATCACGAACACCGCATGTTTGAAACCGGCATGAAGGGCGGCGGTGGAATGGCTGCAGGCCTTGGACCGAAAAGCGACGTTCGGCCCACTCGCCGCGATAGTGACGAGTAGGATTGAGTACAAAGCATCCAACCAACCATGACAAGTCCGGATGAGCGATGAAGCAAAGGCAATTGAACCTCGCATTAGGTGGCAAAAACCCACTCACCCATCGACATATCTGGTCGATAAGCGCCTCAGCGCTTGCTGCCTTCGCAACGCGATGCTGCTTTGCTCTGAAGCATCCTGTAGAGACTGTGGCAAGCCGCTTTTGCGCTGCATGGCGTTTGCCGAATGTGGTGGCATTATGAGCGAGGATGGCAGCTGCGCTATCTGCATAAAACCACAATTGCAGATTGCTGTTGGAGCGTCAATGAAAGCAGCTGTTGGCGGCGCAGTTGCGATCCCTTTTGAGCTGGTGAACGGGTCACTTGTTGGCCGCAAAATGTATGTTCGAAGCCTGTGGAGCCGCGAAGGTGGTGACTGGCGTGAAGAGCGATTGGGCTGGGAAAGCCTTGAACCGGAAGAACGCAAAACGGCTTCAGTCACGGCCCGGCAAATTGACCGACCAGGCCTGCATGAGATTGAAATCATGTGGGTTGTTGCTACGCGGTTTGGCATTCGCGAGGAGCAATATGCCTATTCAACCAGCGTTATCCTTGAAGTTCCTGAAGCCGCACAACAGGCCGTAAACAACATTGAGATCAGCGCTGAAAAGCAACAAGGAAATGTGATCGAAATATCAATGCCCGGCCAAAGCGCTGGCGGCATTCCGCGAACGCTTGAGACCATTGATATGCGGGTTCAACGCCAGGAGATTGAAGAGCGCCGAATGGGCCTTCGCGGAATGAGCGATGGCAAGAAATTGGCTCGTACGGCCACATTCCAATTTATAGGCTTTGCCCAAAATCACGCGCCAGATGGCGAACAGGCGATTGTGAGCGAAGATGCCATGTTGGTCTTTGGTCGCGATTACACGCGCAATGAAGGCGGCAATAACGATATCCGCTTGCTAGTCATGGATCAAAAGGGTGTCGTTGATGAAAACCTTTCACGCGCTTTGTCTCGCCGACATTTTGAGATTTACATAGAGAATGATCGGCTCGCTTTGCATGTTGCTGCGCGCTTTGGGCTTAAGGTCAACGACCAGATTTATAGCATCGATAGTCTTGTCACTTTGTCTGAAGGCGATGTGATCGCACCGATTATCAGCGATCCCGATGCGCTGAAACTGCACGTCACAATGCGCCGTCAAAGAGACACCTTCACCAAGGTGATCTTCACACGGATTCCTTCCAGCCCAGAGCCAAAGATGGGGCAAAGCTAATGACCGAAGATGAAAAGCCATTTCGTTCACGCGATACAATTGGGAGCATCAACACAGCGCTTCCTGGCACCTTGAGACCGAAGGAGGAGCAAGGTGTTCTCCTCGAACCTGGCACTGTCTTTGCCAACCGCTACGAAATCATCGAACGAATCGGTTCTGGCGGAATGGGTGTCGTCTATAAGACCAAGGAACGATTGGGAAACAAGGTTGAGCGCCAAATCGCGCTTAAGCTGATCCGGTCCGATTTGATCGCAAGCGAGGCGGCGATTGACCGGCTTGTTCACGAAGGCGTTCTCACCCAAAAAATCCGGCATAAGAATGTCGTTGCGGTCCACAATGTCGGCGTTTTTGAGAAACAACCGTTCGTCGCAATGGAATTCGTCAACGGCATTTCTATGCGTGAATGGCTGGTGCGCAATTTCAATCATCGCGATGAAAATGGACAGCGCGTTGAAATTCCTTTCCCGGTCATTGTTCAGGTCATTCGCGAATTGCTTGATGGGTTGGAAGCGGCGCATGAGCTTGGGATTGTCCACCGCGATCTTAAGCCGGAAAACGTCATTTTAACTGACGAGCCGACCGCTGATAAAGCGTCTTTGCAGATCCTAGACTTCGGGATTGCGCGTTCGCCCGGTGCTGCCGTCAGCACGGCTTCTGGTGCGTTAGGTACGTATGAATATATGGCACAGGAGCAAAAGACCAATCCAGCTGGCGTCGATGCATCGGCTGATCTCTATTCGCTTTCTTGTATTTTTTACGAAATGCTGATGCGGGCCATTCCCTCAGCGCGCTGGCAAGATCCCTCGGGTGCGCGCGATGATGTCCCCAAGGGCATAGATAAGCTCATCCAAAAAGGCTTGTCGGACAGTGCTGGCATGCGCCCTCAAAGCGTTCCCGAATATCGCAAAGGTTTGAAAAAGGCATTGTCTGGACCAGTGCCTCCGCCGCCGCCGCCGCCACCTCCTCCTCCGCCGCCAGTAAAGGTCCCCAAGGGAGTTCTGATTGGAGGCGGGATTGTTGGCGCGCTATTTTTCGCTATTGCGTTGTCGGATGTCGATGAAGGCGGTGGTGGCGGAGGCGGAACTTTGTCGTCTTCGACCAGCACGTCCTCAACTAGCAGCTCTTCAAGCAGCAGCTTTGGCGGGGATGACCCTCTACCTCCACCTCCACCGCCGCCATCCTACACCGATTTGAGCGGAACTTGGGTCTATGCAGACGGCACAAGCGCGTCAGCCACAGTCTATGAGGATGGAACATTTTCCGGCAATGGCGTCGCCTCTAACGGATTGAGTTATACTTTTTCGGGAAGCTTAGAGGACGGCGAAATTCAGTCATCAAGTGCTGGTTTCACATTCTATGGTGACGTCAGTTGGGATGGCGAATGTAAGCTTCAGTACCAACTGTATTTTCCTGATGGGTCGCCAGGCACGGGGGGGATCATCCACGCCAATCACAACCCAGGAGCACCTTGTCCATAAGGCGTGATGTTGCCCGCCCTGTGGTGATGGGCATGAACACGCGAGCAAGCGAGATCGACAATGACCGAATTTGAAGAATACAGCCTCACAGGATGCCTGATCGATCCCAATTATGACGAGGCGCCGCGATTGCGAACTCTGGGAGGCGATGATCCTACGGCTATCTCAGGTGCTAGGGCTGCATCCAGTTCTCTTCCACCGCGGGTCGACCTGCGTAAATATTGCAGCCCGGTAGAAGATCAGGGCAGGACCAATAGCTGCGTTGCCAATGCTGTCGTGGGTGCATTGGAGTTGCTTCAACGCAAGCAAGGGCATTCCACCCAAGATCTCTCGCGGTTGTTCAATTACTACAATGCGCGCTTGTTCCATAACAAACAGCCAGAGGACCAAGGCACGTATGTGCACTTTGCGATGGCATCGTTGATGGCGCAGGGCATTTGCGAAGCGCGGCTTTGGCCTTTTTCCAAGACCACCATCAATGATACGCCAACGCAAGCCTGCTATCAAAACGCGCAGCATTATCGTGGAATTGAGTTTGCCGAAATTCAAAAAGGCACTCCTTTAACGCACGTACTTGCCCAAGAAATACCAGTAGTAATCGCCGTGAAATTGCCGCGCGAAGCCTATCTTTCGGCGCACCAAACCGATGTGATGTCTTTGCCCGAGGGTGGGGGAACCGCCCATCAGCACGGCAATCATGCGATGGTCGTTGTCGGCTATGATCTCGAGCAAAAGACCTATCTTGTGCGCAACAGCTGGGGCTCTCGCTTTGCGAGGGATGGCTATTTCCATATGCCTATGGCGATTTTTGATCATGCAAGCCTTTCTGGTCAGCAATGGGCCATAGGGTCGCTCAACGGTGCGCCCGGGCTTGAACTGCTGGGGCACAGTGTGAAGCAAAGCGTTGAGGGCATGGTGTCCGCCGCGGTCAGTCCGCAGATCAAAGACATGTCGCAATTCGCGTCAGGCATCGCAAAAGATATGGGTACACGCCTCGAATCTGCGAAAAAGGGGTTTCGCGATCGTTTGCGGAGCAATTGAACCTGTGGCCCATTAAACGTTTCAGGAGCGCAACTCGTGCAATCTCTGCTCAAACGCGATGTCAATGCGATGGAGCTTTTGGAATGGGCGCTTTCGATGGGCGATGAGCATGAAACGTCGGTGCGAATAGCAGAAGCTACTGTGCCTATTGGTATTCGGCGTAAGGCTCTGGAATTGCTTGAGGCAAGCCATACCTCGGTCTGCTTCACTCCTGTCGATATACCTCAAAGAAGGCACGAATAGTCGAAGGCTGCTTTCCAGTTTTCGGATCAGGTGTTGCTATATTGATCACGTACAAAATCATCGTAGGGGCCTGGACTATGTCGAAACTGCGCGTTTTCGGATTTGCTGCATCTTTATCGCTTTTGGCGGCTTGCTCAAATGCTGAGGCTGCGCCGCCTGACGGCTGGCAGGCGGTTTCCAGTAATGATGTTGGTGACGTGTTCCGCGGTCCAGGTGGAGCCACGATGCGCGTTGCAAGCCGATCGGAACTCGAGGCTGAATGTTCCTGCTCGCTTCCTGTTCAAGGACCTGGCTGGGGCGAGGAGGCCATGCTTGAGGCGTTGGCCATTATGTGGGTCGATGTGGGCGAGCATCAAATGCGGGGTAGTGGCGTGCGAACCACTATGCGTGGTACCGGCATGAATGAAGATGGCGATGTATATTTCGCTGCTCGTCCCTCCGGCAACTCGATCCACGTGCTGTTTGCGCCCAATGCAAGTGGACTGACTCGCTCTGACGCATTGCTTTCTGCGAATTGGGGAGGTGGAACCACGAGGCTTGCGCAAGCTTCCGTTCAGGCTCAGCCTCAAACTCAACGCAAACCCAATCAAGCATCGTCAGCACTGGTCGGCAGTTACGCAGCTCCGGCAAATCTCTCGGTCGCTGGTAAATGGCCCAAAGTCGGTCAGTGGTGGGCAACTCAAAAGCCAAATGATCCAGCCTCGCCTCGATTTGCGTCGGGACAAACAGGCCCCAAATATGATGTGCGCAGTTTTCCTGGTGCAGTAGGAGCGATTAAGCAGTATTTCGGCGTTGAGTTCAAAGCCGAGCCCAAGCTTGAGAAGATCGAGGCGTGGCAAAAGCTTGATGGAAGCGACTTTCGTATTGCGTTTGCGCCAACAGATTTGAATGGCGTTGATGGGGTCGCTTTTTTGATGATAAAGAAATCGCGAGGCAGCGATCTTTACCGCCTCAATGTCTTGGAAATGCCGCGTCAAACCTTCGTGGAGTGGGGCGGGGCTGCTCGCATGATCGTTATTAGGAGTTTGCTACCCAACATGGAGGTTTTCCCCAAGGCTGAGCGCGGCCGCATTGCTCGTGCCTCACTTGCTAGTCAGACCGCTTTTTATGAAGCGGCTGCCACCAAATACTTCGAGATGAAATCTGCGCAGACTTACGCAATGACGCAGACGAATTTGCTGCTGGGCATGCAAGAGCTTAACTATGATCTCTTGTTTGGAAATGACATCGGTACATCAGTTATCGACTACTAGGCCGCATAACCGGAAGGCCTAGTTGGAGTGCTTTTCCAATTCATCGCCTGCCAATGTCACGACATGCAGCAGATTGGTCGCGCCCGGTGTTCCAAACGGCACCCCTGCTAGCACCACCTGTTTAGAACCTGCTTTGCCAAAACCATGGCGAAGAGCCATGCGTTTGCCTTTCGCGATCATCTCTTCAAAGCTGCCTATATCTTTCGTCGCAACAGCGTGAGTGCCCCACAATAACGCAACGCGCCTAGCAGTGCGCATGCTGGGCGTAAGGACAAGCACAGGAGTGCCGGGGCGCTCGCGCGCAACGCGGCGCGCAGTAGAGCCGCTGGCGGTAAAAATTGTGATCGCGCTGATCGGCACTGTTTCAGCAATGGTCATGCAGCTATGCGCCAAAGCATCCGAAGTGGTTGCGTCAGGCGGCGTATCGAGGAACCGAATTCGCTCTTTGTATCCTTCTTCGTTTTCTACCTGAAGCGCGATCCGGTGCATCATTGTGACCGATTCTTCAGGCCATTCGCCCGCGGCGCTTTCGGCCGAAAGCATAACTGCATCAGCGCCATCATAAACCGCATTGGCGACATCAGATACTTCGGCGCGCGTGGGGATCGGGCTTTCGATCATGCTTTCCAGCATTTGGGTCGCCACAATCACTGGCTTGCCCGCTTTGCGGCTGGCATTGACGATCCGTTTTTGCAGTGGAGGGACTTCGTGCGGGTCAAGCTCCACACCCAAAT
>JBCAZT010000117.1:0-7785 GCA_038532855.1 Pseudomonadota bacterium | reverse complement strand
CTCCACTTCATGCAAGGTGTGCGAAGGGTACGCTATTGCTGAGCCCGCCGGCCCTTTTATGCGAACGCTTTCTGTTCCCAGCTGGATTCGCAATGCACCGCCCTCATAAGCGGAGGAAGTCACAAAAGGGGAGCGTCTTGTCGGTCTTACTTTCATTCAGAGCCAAATCCCCGACACCGCTCATAGAGAATTGCTTTACGAATTGGGCGAGGTTGCAGCGCTAGAAGGCAACGGGATGAGCCACGAAAACTACACCCGGCTGCAGGCTGTCCAATATAATCTGAAAAGGATGTGGCTGCGCGGTTAAGAATTCGGGTCAGCAAAATAAAATACTCGTATCAATATCGATCAAGTCGAAATGTCTTTGAAAAGTCTCGACACCATCGTTACAGGCTCGCCATGAAGTCTATCCCTAAGATTATCGAACACCTCCAGCAGCATTACAACAACGCTGTCGCCGCTCTTCGCGCTGATGTGATTGCTTATGGCCGTGATGGAATTGTGCCTGATCCCAATAAGCGCGCCGATGGCAGCTATGCCTATCCTCAGATTACTCTTAGATATGAGGGGCTTCCTGCGGCAGATTGCGATCCGGAAACGCTTGATCGCAGCCGGGCATTTGGGCGTTTGGAAATTGCAGGAACGTACACGACAACCATCACTCGGCCCGATTTGTTCGCACCCTACCTTGCTGAGCAACTTGAGCTGATCTCGCAAGCTTACGATATTGAAGTGAGCGTGGACCGATCGCGGCAAGAAATCCCGTTCCCCTATGTCCTTGATGGTGAAGCGGGTGCAGCCATGGTGGGCATTGCCCCCCAAGAAATAGCCGCCTTCTTCCCGTCAACTGACCTGGCGCTGATTGGCGATGAACTGGCTGATGGGATTGAATTTGACGATGATCAGGACATGCCTTTGTCGCTGTTTGATGGTCTTCGCACCGATTACTCCCTTGCCCGCCTCGCACATTATACGGGTACTAAAGTAGAGGATTTTCAAGACTTTATTCTATTCACCAACTACCATCGCTATGTCGATGAGTTTGTGAATTGGGGGGCCAAGCAAATCGGGACAGATGGCTACACTGGCCTTACGGGGGCTGGCGGTTTGGACATCACTTTGCCTGCAGAAAACGCGCAAGAACAATTGAGCGATACAGCATGGCGGCGTCACCAGATGCCCGCTTACCACTTAAAGCGCGCCGATGGCCAAGGGATCACTCTGGTGAACATCGGTGTTGGACCTTCAAACGCAAAGACGATCTGCGATCACTTGGCCGTCTTGCGCCCGCATGCCTGGATGATGATCGGCCACTGCGGCGGCGTGCGTTCGAGCCAGAAGATCGGCGATTTCGTGCTCGCTCATGCGTATTTGCGTGATGACCATGTGCTGGATGCTGTCTTGCCGCCTGAAATCCCCATCCCCCCCATCGCAGAGGTGCAATTGGCGCTGGCGAGCGCGGCCGAAGAGGTATCGGGCGTACAGGGCGCGAATATCAAACAACGCATGCGCACTGGCACTGTCGTCACCACCGATGATCGCAATTGGGAGCTGCTTTATTCGAGCAGCGCCAAACGCTTTTCACAAAGCCGTGCGATCGCCATCGAAATGGAAAGCGCGACCATTGCCGCGCAAGGTTATCGTTTTAGAGTGCCTTATGGGACGCTGTTATGCGTGTCTGACAAGCCGCTTCATGGTGAGATTAAGCTGCCCGGCCAAGCGAACAAATTTTACGAAGAGGCAATCGCTGCCCATTTGCAAATTGGCCTCGAAGCCTGCGCAAGACTGCGCGCTGAGGGAGACGGCCTCCACAGCCGCAAACTGCGCGCCTTTAACGAGCCGCCTTTTAGGTAGGTCTTAAGGTTGTCTGCGAGCGGTCTAGCGGGATGCGGCGGAGCTTAGCGCGGTCAGTTCGTTTCTCAACACCACCAAATCCTGCCCAAACACTAGCAATTGCGCCTGAGCGTTCGCGAAACTGATGCCTTGTGCTGCGTTGAGATACGCCTGTAACACCACACCATTCTCGCCCACTCGGTACACTTTTGCCGAAGGATAAGCGTCGTTGAAACGGTGCAGGAAATTGTCGAGCGTGCTCACATTATCGGCTTCAACGCCGGTGAAATTGGCTAGAACCAATAGCGCGCGGCATCCTTGCTCTTCGCCGCAGGCTTGCGGGAGAAGAGTGAAGCTTATCCCACCCTCGGCGCTAGCACGATAAAGCGCGCGGCCATCAGGACCAGTTTCGGTGCGCCACGTGGCCTGCACAGCCAGCAGCAGCCGCGCTATCGTTGCATCATCAAACTGGGCAACAACTTGAGGATTAGACTGCGCGCTAACTGGGGATGTTGCAGCCAGCCCAAGCATCAAAGCGGCCAATAGAGTTTTCCAAGATCGTATCATACCACCGTCTAACCATAGATGGCGCGAAGCATCAATAATTAGGGTCTTGACCCTAGGGCAATATCGCAAGCCCATCCCCGCCCTCGCCCGTTTTTAGGCGGCGCAGAACGGTCCCGGCTTCATAGTCCACTTCGGCAACGGTGTTACTCGCCGTTTCTGCAACGTAGACTCGCTTGCCATCATCCGACCACAAGATCGTTACCTGAAACCGGGTCTGTGCCTCTTCAGGGGACGAAACGGCGATTGTTCTCACAACTTTGGCGGTTGCAAGGTCAATCACTGTCAAACTGCCATCTGCAAGATCGGAAGTGACCGCCACATCGCCTTGGGGACGGATCGCGAGGCGCAGTGGGAAACGGCCCGTATCAAGCGTGTTTCGCACTTCCATCGTAACAGGATCGAGCTCAAAGGCCTGATCCGATCCACGTGCAGAAACCCAAAGGCTTTTTCCATCAGGTGACAGGGAAATGCCTTCAGGCTCTTCGCCCACGGTCACCGAGATCAAATCAGACGGGTTTTGAAGATCAATCCGAGTGACAGTTTTTGATCCCAGATCGGTTGTCCAAACCGTCTTCGCATCAGGGGCCACTGCAAGCATATGGCTGCCTTCTTTTCGGGTGGCGTACTCCACCAGCTCAGGCGTATCGCTTAATGCCCCCATGATGCGGAAAATCGACTTTCGACCTTCGGCCGTGACAAACAGAGCATTGCCAGAATGCCAGACAAGGCCATGCGGGCGAGCGTTCTCTCCCAGATCGATGCTGGTGACTTTGTCTAAGGTATCAGTGCGGAAAATATCGACAGTGGTTCCGCCATAGCAGCCCAGCGCAACATGCCGCCCATCGGGCGAAGTCGCGAGCTCATGCGGGTTGTTGCAGCTGGGCAAATCAAGCAGGGTTTCGCCTGTCTCGAGATCAATCTTGGTCAGAGTGTTGCCACGCTTGTTGGCAACGAAAAGTGTTGGTGTCTGAGCGGTGATCGCATTCGCGCTCGCGGCATCATCGCTTGGTACGCAAGCACCACTCAAAAGCCAAATAGCTGCCAAGGCCGCACTGAAAAGACACTTTTTCATTTGACCCTCATTCCATTTTCAAGTCGCATACCACTACGCCTCAAGAAAAGCCGCAATCGCCTCGCCCAGATCGGGATAGGTTACGCTGTTCAAATGATGCCCGGGCACTTCGGCAAAGCTTGCATTGGGCAAAGCGGCGGCCAAATCAGCGCCTGATCCATTGTCCTTGTCATCCACGCCGCAAATCACTTGAGCGGGCATGGTGATATTGGCCAGATCAGCAATATCAAACGGCTCAAGCGCTTCCAAAAGGAGTCGCGCGGCAACCCTGTCGACGCCTTGCGATTTTAGGAATGTGCGCGCGACATAGGCAGGATCGCCAGGTTTGATTGTATCGAATTCATCAATCACCCGGATGAAATGCGCCGCTCGTTTTTCCCAATTGGACAGGCCTTCAACACCCATCCCGCAAGCAATCAGCTTACGCGGGGTAAGAGCGGCTTTCGCGCAGGCGTGGATCGCTGTGCGCGCGCCGAGCGAAAATCCAACGAGATCAAATTCGCCAGCGCCCAGCCCCAAATGTTGGGCAAACGCCGCCGCATCGCGAACGAGCACATCACCGGGATAGGCCGCTGGATCATGCGGCGAAGGGCTGTTCCCGTGCACTCGCCAATCGAGCATAAAGACCTCAAACCCAGCAGCAGCCAAACGATCATGATGGCCCCATTTGATCCAATTCATATGCGCCGAGGAGAAAAGACCGTGGAGCATAACCACAGGGCGTCCCTCCCCAGAGCGGTGAAAGGCAAGCTGTGTGCCGTCGAATGAAGGGAAGTGTGCGCTGTGCATTTCGGTCACTTTAAGATTGCCATCCATTCTTCATTGGTTTGTGGCTGCGTTTTCCATTGCGGCAATCCATCGCTCAATTGCAACCAATCCTGCTTGCTCTTAACCCAAATGTGCGCTGCCAATTGCAGGTCGCGCGCGTTATCTAAAGAGCCGCCTTTAACCGTAATCAATCCCGGACGGTTCGCACCCGAATGGTAAAGTCTTGAACCGCATTTGGGACAAAAGAAGCAATCGGTGTTGGACCCGCTATCGGTTGATCTGCTCCAGCAGTGCAATTCGCCTGTCAGGTCGAACGCGACTTCAAATACGGGGACTGATATACCAAACCCACTTGCAGATTGTTTCTGGCACTCGGTGCAATGACAGGCATAGGCTTTGAGGCTGTCGGCAGCGATTTCATAGCGCACCGCGCCGCATTGGCATCCGCCCGTGTAGCTCACCGCGTTTTGAGCCCCTTTTGCTTCAACCGCCACAGCGCCGTTTCCACTCGGTCTTGGCCAAAGAATGGCTCACCATCGATGACCAAAGTCGGAACGCCCCAATGCCCCGCTGCCTCAAGCGCGTCCTGATTGGCGGCGATCTCGGCATCCAAAGCTTCGGCTTCGCTGGCCACTTCTGCGTCCAGCTCCACGAGATTTAAGCCCGCCCGGTCGGCGGCTCCTGCCAAATGATCGCCCTCATCCCAGCCATCGACTTCGCCTGAAAAGATGATCCGCGAAACTTCATCTGCAAAAGCAAGCCCCCTACCCCGGCGGCTCGCTGCTTGGCCCAATCGGCACACGCGGCGGATAAGCGGCTGTTCTTTGGCGATCTCTCGCGTAGTCAAATCCTGCACCACAGGATCAGGGCGCGGCCAGCGATAGGGTATGCCAAGCTGCTGGGCAATGCGGAAGGAATCCATCAGGATATAGCGCGGGGCAGCCGGGTTGCCGGTGAACAGAATATCCGGATCACGCACGGCAATCGGCCATACGGTGCGCAGGGAGATATCTAGGTCATATTCCTTAGCCATGGCGCGGTATCGGCCAATCGCGAGGTAGGAATAGGGCGAACGGAAGCTGAAAAACAGATCGGCGGTTAGTGTCATAGCGCCAGCCTAGCGCGATCTAGCGGAAAAAACACTGCGTTCCTGAATAGAGCATCGACACGGCATCTTCTTCCAAAAATCCGCCGATTGCATCGCCAAGGGAAAATTCCTCACCCAATGTGCTGTCCGGGATTGCGAGGTAGCCATCTGTAGCTTCCAAATCCGCGCGCGGAGTGCCCAATTGTGTATCGCTCTGAAGCGAGATGGGCACAGCTGGCGCTGCATCGCCTTCACGCGGCATTTGCCACAGCCATCCAACCAGAACCCCATTTTGGAAATTTAGAGTCAGACCTCCAGCAAAATCAGAGGAAGCCATTGGCCCAGCGCCGCATTCATCATTGCTGGCCGTGCGCACTGGATCACCCAATAACTTTGTCGTCGACCCAATCGCTTCGTTTTGGCCAGCTCCAAAAAAGAAACCTTCCGCTCCTGCTTTCAACCCCTTGGCATTAAGCAGCACCTCGTCTTCGACAACAGGGTTTGGCGCGGTTAGCCCGGTCGCCTCGCGTTCAGAGGGGCTTGGCACGTCATTGCCGCCGCATGATGCGATCAGCATTGCTGAGACGACAATCATTACCTTGCGCATTATTCTCTCTTCCCTTCGCCTTCTAACGGTGCCCTTGATGGCGTTCGAAACAATAGGATGGCAGCTGTCAAAAGCGCTCCTAAAAAGGCCAAAGCCATATCTTTTTGCGCGTCCCAAATATCGCCTTGTTGCCCGTTATAAGCCTCCACATTGTCAGGTGCTAGAACGATCGAAAGCAGCCATTCAAACACTTCATACAGCGCGCTGATCGCGAGGACCATTTCAACCGCAATATAGACGGCAAACCTGCGCGATATCTGGAGATGCTTTTGAAACAGATCGACTACAGGAAGCACCAAGAGCAGGCCGAAAGCAAAATGCACGAGCCGATCATAGTGATTGCGCTCCCACCCCATCAGATCGTTCAGCCCCTGCCCAAAAAGGCTCGCAAACCATGCGTCATAGGGTGTGTTGGTGTAGGTGTAGCGCCCACCGATTGTATGAAGCACGAGAAAGGCAAAGATACACCACATAGCACCAGGCGAAATCTGCCATCGCCTGCTAATCCAAGGCAAAGCCAGAAGAAAGATGAGCGTTGGCACGTGGTGCAATATCGCGACTTCAGGATAAGGCTGATTTGTCTGCGCAAGCGCAAGGCCGCCTAACCCCATGCCCATCATGGCGCGCTGGGGATTGGGCATTTCTCGGACTATCCGAAGCAAGCGATCACCCCTTCTTCAAATGCCTTCTGCCTAGCAATTCTGCAATCTGCACGGCATTCAGCGCAGCGCCTTTGCGAAGATTGTCTGAAACACACCACAGCGTGATGCCATTCTCAACCGTTGGATCATCGCGCACGCGGCTGACATACGTCGCGCCATCGCCTGCGCTTTCAACAGGAGTGACATACCCTTCGTCCTCGCGTTTATCGACCAGCATAATGCCGGGCGCCTCACGCAGGATTTCCATAGCGCGATCGGCGGGCAGTTCGTTTTCAAATTCGATATTCACCGCTTCGGAATGGCCCACGAAAACCGGCACGCGCACACAAGTGGCATTCAGCTTCACCTTGGGATCGAGGATTTTTTTCGTCTCGACCACCATCTTCCATTCTTCCTTGGTCGATCCATCATCAAGGAAAACGTCAATATGTGGGATGACATTAAACGCGATCTGCTTTGTGAAAGTGGTGGGCTCTACCGGATCACCCACAAAGATGGCGCGCGATTGTTCGAACAATTCATCCATACCCGCTTTGCCTGCACCCGAAACAGATTGGTAGGTGGAGACAACAACACGCTTGATCGTTGCCGCTTTGTGCAGCGGGGCAAGCGCCACGACCAGTTGCGCGGTCGAGCAATTGGGGTTCGCGATGATGTTGCGCTTGGTGTAGTCGTCAATCGCATCGGGGTTCACCTCTGGCACGATCAGCGGAACATCAGGCTCCATGCGATAGAGCGAGGAATTGTCGATCACCACGCAGCCAGCCGCCGCCGCCTTGGGCGCGTATTCTTTGGCCGGGCCTGATCCGGCTGCGAACAAAGCAATGTCCCAGCCTGCCCAATCAAAATACTCAATATTCTGGCATTTGAGCATCTTGCCCGTGTCGCCAAATTCCACCTCGGTGCCTTGGCTGCGGCCGCTTGCCACGGCTGCGACTTCGTCACAGGGAAACTCACGCTCTGCAAGCACTTGCATCATTTCGCGCCCGACATTGCCTGTCGCGCCGACAACGGCCACCCGATAACCCACTTCGCATACTCCAATTCAATGTTGTCCATGCCGCGCTTACGAGGTTACGTGTGCGTGGCAAGGGGGAAAGACGTGAGCGCCGATACACGAGAATGGCAATCAAAAGCCAAGTATTTTGAGTTTAATGGCCAGCAGATTGCCTACTGGACTCGCGGCGAT
>JBCAZT010000116.1:0-7818 GCA_038532855.1 Pseudomonadota bacterium | reverse complement strand
TTGACTATCTTGCAAAAACGCCGCGCCAAAAGCAAATTTGGCACGGCGTCGAATACAACTCAAATTGCAACCTCAATGCAATCACTCAAGGCGCTTTACGTAGCATTTCTTGATAGCTTTGGCGCGCTTCTTTTCTTTCTCGATTTGTCCAGCTTCCGCTTTGCAAAGTGTCAGCGGCTCATTCGCAGTCGCTTCATACATTGCTTTTTCTGAATCGTAGGACGGATCAAGTGATCCCGCAGGTGTGAACATCACGTCCCCGACAGTCTGCGAAAGCAATTCGCGACCCTGCGGCAAGCGAGCCCGTTTACCAGTGATAAAGCCAGCAAACACGCCAACCGCCAAAACACCGACACCGGTTGCCACAGTGTTTCCTTCGCCTTCCTGACGGAATTCACCAGATACAGGGATACTGCCTTGTTTAAGGTCGATTGAACGGAGCGCAAACTCCAGCTTTCCCGACTTGCCGAATGCGCCTTTACCCGTGCGCCAAGTTATCTCAGCCTTCGCTGGAGTTCCTCTGGGAATAACAACGGTGTTGTTGACTGTCACATCTTCCAGCACAGTCAGATCGAAAATATCGCCCGCTTCATGCGTGCTGCTGTTTACTTCATCGGTCACAACCAGTTTAATCGGCACACCAGAAGACAACATCAGCGGCTCAGGTGGAGCTGGCGGCAGTGCTGGTGCAATTTGGATGGGCGGCGGTGGCGGTACCTCGACCGCATCACCAGCAGCCTCTTCCACCATATCATCTCCAGCATCCAGTGCCGCAGCGACTGCATCGGCTGCTGTTTCTTCGGCTGCTTGAGATTGCGCCAAGACAGGCGAAGAAATCAGGGCAGCAACAGCCACCCCGCAAATTGTCTTTTTCATGAAAGCCCCTTATCAAAATTAGAGCCTTTATTTGCAAGCAATTGATTTTGATTGCAATACTCTATCTTTTAATGGCCTTGTCTTTGATCATTTTGCTAGCGCTTTATGCTTTCAAGTAAGGGGGGCTGACTATCCCACCACTTTGACAAAGCTATCAATAACGCGCTTGGTGCCCACGCCTTCAAATTCGATTTCCAGCTTGTTGCCTTCCTGCTCAACCACGCAACCGGTGCCGAACTTCGCGTGTTCGACCATCGCGCCAATGCGGATATTGGGGTTGGGTTGGGCGGCAAAGCTGGCGGCGGATCGGCCGGGTTCTTTCACCCGCACTTGCTTCGTTTCATATCCAGAAGAGATAGCGCGCTGCCATCCGGGGCCGCGTGATTGGGCTCTGCTTGGATTGTCGCGGGCGACATGGGCGAAGGGGTCTTCAGTTTCAGACCAATTCGCCTGCCACAATGAAGCGCCGCCCGTCATCGTTGTTTCCTGCTCGGTATGGTCGGCTGGCAGCTCTTCAATAAAACGCGAGGGGATGGAGCTGACCCATTGGCCATAAATCCGCCTGTTGGCTGCGTGGAATATCTGGCAGCGCCGTTTCGCACGGGTGATCGCGACATAGGCAAGGCGGCGTTCTTCTTCGAGGCTGGCGAGGCCGCCTTCATCAATCGCGCGCTGTGATGGGAACACACCTTCTTCCCATCCCACCAAGAATACATGATTGAATTCCAGCCCCTTGGCGGCGTGGATCGTCATAATGGTGACGGTTTCTTCCTCGTCCCCTCGATCATTATCCATGACGAGGCTGACATGTTCGAGAAAGTCGCCCAGCGTTTCATACTCTTCCATCGCGCGCGCGAGTTCTGAGAGGTTCTCAGCCCGCCCAGCGCTTTCAGGCGACCGATCCTGCGCAAGCATATCGTTATACCCGCTTTCCTCAAGCACGAGGCGCAAGAGGTCCGCGGGCGTCGTCTCCTCTGCTGCTTCGCGCCAGCTAAGGAATTGGCGCATCAAAGTGCCGATTGTGTTAGCGGCACGCTTTGGCAATTCATCACTATCTGCCAATTCGAGCGAGGCAGCAGCCAAGGGCAAACCAACGCGCCGTGCGTGCTGGTGCATTTTCTCCAATGTCTTGGAACCAAGCCCGCGCTTGGGTTGATTATAGATACGCTCAAACGCGAGATCATCCTGTGGTTGCGCAATGACGCGAAGATAGGCGAGGGCATCGCGAATTTCCGCGCGCTCATAAAAACGAAAGCCGCCAATGATCCGGTAATTGATGCCGATCTGGATAAAGCGATCTTCAAATTCGCGGGTCTGATATTGTGCGCGCACAAGGATAGCGACTTGATCAAGCGGAGCGCCTTCGCCTTCTAAGCGTTCAATCTCTTCGCCGACACGCCGCGCTTCTTCTGGCGCATCCCAAACGCCCACGACGCGCACTTTGTCCCCGCCATTCATTTCGGTCCAAAGCGTTTTATCATGCCGATCTGAATTGGCTTGGATCAAACCTGAGGCAGCGCCCAAGATTTGCGGAGTGGAGCGGTAGTTTTGTTCAAGACGGATCACCGCCGCGCCGGGAAAATCCTTTTCAAACCGCAGGATATTGGCAACTTCTGCCCCGCGCCATGAATAGATGGATTGGTCATCATCCCCCACAACGCAGATGTTCTTGCGCGTTTGGGCAAGCAGACGCAGCCACAAATATTGGACGGCATTGGTGTCCTGATATTCGTCCACCAAAATGTACTTAAAACGTTGCTGATATTCGGCGAGGACATCGGGATGCTTGCGAAAGATATTAAGGATGTGCAGCATCAGATCGCCAAAATCGCAGGCATTCAAAGCTTTCAGCCGGTCCTGATACGCACCATACATCGCGGCCCCGCGACCATTGGCATAGGCTTCGTTCTCTACCGCGTCCAAATCAGCCGGGTTGAGCCCGCGGTTCTTCCAACGGTCAATTAGTCCCGCAAGCTGGCGCGCTGGCCAGCGCTTTTCATCCAGATCATTGTCATTGATCAGCTGCTTTAGAAGCCGGATCTGATCATCGGTATCGATAATGGTGTAATTGGATTGCAGGCCTGCCAATTCGGCATGGCGGCGCAGCATTTTGGCGCAGATCGAATGGAACGTACCAAGCCACGGCATGCCATCGCCCGGAGCGCCTAGATGGCTGGCCACCCTCTCGCGCATTTCGCGCGCTGCTTTGTTGGTGAAAGTCACGCACAAAATCTCGCTGGGCCATGCACGCCGTGTCGCAACCAAATGCGCAAGCCGGGCTGTGAGCGCTGCGGTCTTGCCAGTACCCGCACCTGCCAGCATCAATACCGGCCCTTCCGTGGTCAGCACTGCCTCGCGCTGCGGTGGGTTCAGCCGCGCAGCATACTCTGGCACGTTGGTTTCAGCAGCAGCGGGCAGGGGGTGCGGATTTTCGCTCATAGTTATGTGAACAGGTAGGGAACGAAGGCACGCTGAGCAAGGGCGTAATCCCCGCTATGCCCGGCTGCTCCAAGACTGGATTGAGATAAGACACAGCTTCCAAGCTTTGCAGCGGATTTTTCGATTTATCGCGCTTTTCCAACGGCTCTCGCCGGGATGTGGCAGCCGCGCGGTGCTATGGCTGACAAGGTCTGGCGGTCTGGCCTAACAATGCACATAAGAAGCGCATCCGGACTTGAGGGGAAAGCAAGACCGGGTCGCAGATTGTTCGTCATCGCTTGGGATCAGGAACCACGAATTCCTTTTGAAAGGACACCCCAATGCGAAACAAATTTAAAGCGAAAACCGCTTTTCGTACTCAATCAATGTACTTGGTAAGCGGCAGCTTTGCAGCGCTTACGATGGCCAATCCTACTCTTGTTGCTGCCATGGTGCAGGATGAAGCCGCCGTTGCAGAAGATGGCGTCACGACATCTGCATCATCGCCGATGACTGATGAACAGCAAGCCATTTATGATATGTGGCCAGCTGACAAACAAAGCGCTTTTATGGCGTGGCCAGCGGAAACGCAGGGCTATTTTTGGTCGCTGTCAGCCGAGCGTCAGGATCTGTTTTGGCGTTTGACAGATGATAACAAAATCTCGCTCACAGCTATGGGCCCAGAAGATCAGGCAAGCGCATGGCAAATGATTGAAGCGCGCGCGGCCGCGGTTGAAGGCGAAGAGCCAGCACCTGAAGCACGGGCGCGCTCTATTCCCAGCGACGAAGCAGCGCCGCCTGAACCTCAATCGCAGGTTGGGCCAATGCCAGAATCCAGACCTGAGGCGCCAGCAGAAGCAATGCCAGAAGCTCCAGCAGAACCGACAGTAGAAGCAATGCCGGAAGCGCCAGCTGCTCCAATGCCCGAAGCTGAAGCTTCGCCCCAAGGATAGGTCCCAGAATAGGGTCGCAACCCATCCTCTCGCCTCACCCGTAAATGGGTGGTCATTGGGGTGAGGCCGCCGGATTGGCATCGCGCAATTATATAAGAGGGTTTTACCCCAGGCGCATAAGTGTCAGCTTGCCTTTGCCAATCCGGCGCTCTTTTTCGGTTTGAAGCCCTTTGACATCGACAGCCTCTTTGGCTGCTGTCTCCACTGCAATCCAAGTCGCCTCGTTAATCCAGCCAAGCCGCATCAACCGATCCAGCGCCACTGCGCCCGCCCCAGTGTGATAGGGGGGATCGGCAAGGATGATATCATAAGGCTCTCGCGCTGGACCAAGACGTGTGACTGATGTTGCCTCAATGCGCGTTTGTTCGCGCGCCTCTAAAGCTTGGATGTTGGCCTTAATCGCGTCCAATGCCGCGCGGTCTTGCTCCACAAACAGGCAATGCGCGGCCCCGCGCGAAAGCGCTTCGAGACCCAGCGCGCCTGAGCCTGCAAAAAGATCCGCCACGCGCAATTCGTCAAACGATCCAAGGCGGCTTGTCAGCATTGAAAAGAGAGTTTCACGCGTTCGGTCCGCAGTTGGGCGCGTCGCATCGCCCTTAGGTGCGGCCAGCTTTCGACCGCGCCATTGGCCAGCGATTATTCTCATTATCTGCGGCCTTTTTTGAGACTGCTCGCAAATCGATCAAGATCGCCTTTGCGAATGCGCTGTGCGCGGCCGCGCGGCAAATCGTTCAATTCAAACGGGCCATAAGCTGTCCGGATCAATCGGTTCACTTTCAGCCCTAGATATTCGAGCACCCGGCGAACCTCTCGGTTTTTGCCTTCGGTGATGGTCATTTCGATCCATTGGTTTTTGCCCGAACCCCCGCCACGCTCAAGATTGGCGTCGATCGATCCGTAGCGCACACCTTCAATAGTCACGCCTTCAATAAGGTCTTCCAATTGTTCTTGGGTCACATCACCAAAAGCGCGCGCGCGGTAAGTGCGCGGGATGCCGGTTGCGGGCAGTTCCATCTGCCGTTTCAAACCGCCATCATTGGTGAGAAGCAACAACCCTTCCGTGTTCAAATCCAGCCTGCCAATTGGCATCAATCGCGGCGTATCCTTGGGTAGCGCATTGGTGAGCGCAGAGTAAATTGTCGCGCGGCCCGCCGGATCGCGCTCTGCCGTGATAAGGCCCGTGGGTTTGTGAAAAGCGAACAGCATGGTTTCGTCGGCTTTGCCCACGGGTTTGCCGTCAACCGTGACGCCTTTCAAATCTTTGAGGATTGTCGCCGGTGTCTCCAACACTTTGCCATTGATCGCCACCCGGCCATCGCCAATCATCCGCTCAACCTCACGGCGGCTGGCAACGCCTGCGCGCGCTAGCAATTTGGCAATGCGATCGCCTTCGGGGCGGTCTTTGAATCGGGCGGGATTTGTGGGCATGGGCCCGCGCCTAGGGGGTTAAGCGGGCTCTCGCAAGATTTGAGCGATGATCGATTGAAAACGGCTAATGCCTGCTTCCAATGTGCCAAGCGTCAAATGCTCAATCGCGCCCGATTCCAAACCTTGCTGGCCAAGCTCTGCTGCGCGGAAATCTTCAGAGGCGAACACCCCGCCATCGAGCAGGTTCCAACTGCGCTCCCAATGCTCCTTTGCTTTGTCGGTCTGCGGCACTTCGGGGATGAGCATAAAGTCCTCAACCAATGTGAGGCCTGCTGATTGCGGCATCAACACCATAATGTTCACATAATCAGGGCTGGGCACAATGACGGTGGCGGGCACAAGCTGATACGCAAATGTCGCAAGGCGGCGCAGCGTTGCCATATTGCCAAGGTCGAGACCCTCCATCTCCTCCAGCCGCCCGACAAGACTGCGCAAATGCGGACCGATTTCATCGCCAGATGTGATGCCGTCTTTAAAGAAAGGGCCAATCGTATCGGCATGCAGACGCGTCACATGATAGCTTTCCAGAAACGCATCCATGATGAGCTTCCAATTGCCTTTGACCGTGTGGAGCTTGCGCCGGAAAAGGTGCGCATCCGGCATTCCAAACGCGACAAAATCTTCGCCTAATGTGCGAGCATGCGTGAAGTCAGTCTCAGCGCATGGCGAAGGGGAAAACCAAATCACACCGCCAGCCTCACATGAGGGCAATTCCTTCAAGCCATGGTCGGATTTATCAAGCCCGGGAAAGGTCTCTGGCCGGGGGAGGGCAAGCAGCTTCCCATCAAGCTTATAAGTCCAAGCATGATAGGGGCACACGAGCCGTTTGGCGCATTGCACATCCTTGCCTTCGACCAGACGCGTGCCGCGATGTTGGCAGACATTGAGGAACACATGCGCTGTTCCCTCAGCATCGCGCGTGATGAGCAATGGTTTTCCGGTCGCATCATGTGGCACTGCCATGCCGGGTTCTGAAAGCAGCGCAGACGGACACAAAACCTGCGGCATCCGGTCAAACAAGGCTGCCTTTTCACGCGCAAAATGATCGGGGCAGGTGTAGAGTGAGGCAGGCACGCTGGTGATAGAGTCTGCCACCCGGCTGGTGCCGCTGCGAATAGCCTCTGCCAAAGCCAATTGCCCCGGGGTTGCCCGTAAATCCTGCGGTTGTTCGGCTGTATGTGTTGTGGACGCATTCATATGAGCGTTCCTATTCCTCTCATCCCCCGCTAATGTGGCACAAAGCGGGTCAAATGCAAAAGGGATCGGGATTTTGACGGAAGCAGCAACCCAGAACGCTGAAAAGAAAAAGCCCGGAATGGGCGAAGTCCTACGAGCGATGGGCCAGCGCAAGACGGCGTTTATGGCGCTGTTCGGCTTTGCCAGTGGCCTGCCTTTTGCGCTGTTTTTGGGCACACTTTACGCGTGGCTTTCTGAGGCAGACGTTGATCTTGAGACGATGGGCGTGTTCTCGCTCATCGGTCTTGCTTATGCCTTCCAATTCATCTGGTCGCCTCTGGTTGATAAAATCGATCTTCCTGCCCTTCGCGCTTTGGGAAAACGCAAGCAATGGATTGTCCCAATGCAGGTTATTTTGGGCGCGATCCTTGTGACATTGAGTGTGCTGGAGCCCAAAACACAACTTGGCTGGTTTTCGCTCCTTGCAGGGATTGGCGCTCTGGCTAGCGCCACGCAGGATATCGCAATCAACGCTTGGCGGATTGATGTCGCCGATGAGAAAGCGACGCTCGATATCCTCTCTACCATTTATCAGATGGGCTTTCGGCTGGCATCGTTGTTTGGTGGTGCTTTGGGCCTGGTCATCGCAGCGCGTATTGGCTGGCCAGAGACATATATGATGTTTGGGGCATCCATACTTTTGGTCGGATTCGCGGGGCTTTTCGCACCCGATGCGGACCGCGATACGGCCAGTACAATTGGTGCAGGGGAAGATGATATTGCAGAGCTTTACGCGGTTGGCGAAGTGCGCCGTGAGGCCCGCAATAAACTCCTTGTTTGGGTGCTGCTGCTGTGGGGATGGGCGCTGCTCATCCTCGGCATATTTATGGTCCGCGCCTTGGGCGGCTATATTCCTATGTTCCTGCCCGTCCTTGAACTGGGGAGCGCTGGCTATTTCGATTTCAAC
>JBCAZT010000115.1:0-7953 GCA_038532855.1 Pseudomonadota bacterium | reverse complement strand
TCCATCAGATCGACGTAGTCGGCATAGTACCGGCCGATCTCGGTGAGGCCGTAGGTAAACTCCTGCCCTTCCGCGAACAATTGTTTGAAGCCGGAAAAACAGCAATCCATGGGATCACGGCGCGCATCAATGATTTTGGCATTGGGAAGTATCAGGTAGATAAGGCCTATATGCCGGAAATTGTTGGGCATCTTGTCGATGAAAAACGGCGCGCCTTCGCGGTGAATACGGGTGTTCTCGATAAAGTCGGCGCCGAATTTCTCGAGCTGCTCTGCCGTCAAATTATGTAGCACTTCGGGGTATTGAGATTGTCCTGCCTTGCGACCACGCAATCGATGCGCGAGTGCCAGGATATTGGGCAGCTCCAAAGTTCCATCGATTTGTGAATGGCTTGCAAGGATTTGTTCTAGCAGCGTCGATCCTGCGCGTGGCAGGCCTAGGATGAAAATCGGGTCAGACGCTGCATGGCCTGCGCCTTTATGCTTTTCGAACAGTTCCGGCGCGCACCATTCTTTTTGCCGCGCCATCTCCTTTGTCATAGCATCCGCGCTGTATCGGGTCTGCGCGCGTTTTAACGCATTGCCTTCATCGTAGTGTTCGAAGCTCGCCTCATAATCCCCGCGATCCTCAAACGCTTTGCCCAAAGCAAAAGCGAGGTGAACCCGGTCCATAAACGCCAAATCCCCGCGCGCGGCCTGTTCTTGCATTGCGGCGAGTTCACGGTCGCTGAAACGATAGGTCTTTAGGTTTGCGAGCGCGTAATACGCATCACCATGATCGGGTTTTGCCGAAATAGCCGCCGCGTAGCTCGCTTCGGCTTCGGCCCGGTCGCCCTTGGTCTTAAGCGCATGGCCCCGGCTCGTCAGGCTCGCTGGATCATTGGGCAGCTTTTCGAGCACTTGGTCAAACAGAGCTAGGCCCCGATCATATTCGCCTGTCTGAATGCACTCGATCGCAAGCCGCGATTGGAACAGCGGACTGGCAGGATCACGGCTGTGCAGCAGCTCCGCCTGTTTCTTCGCCTCGGCGGACTTCTGGCGGCGGCGCAGAGCATCGATGTAATCGAGCCTCAGCTGCACATCATCCGGCGAAAACTCGACCGCGCTTTCAAGCAGAAATTCCGCATCATCCAAAATGCCAAGCTCGATGCCGATTTTGGCGAGCAGGCGCATACCCTCCACGTCTTTCGGATCTTGACGCAGATAATGGCGGCAAATTTCCTCCGCGCGCACCAAGCGCCCTTCGGCCAAATGATTGGTCACCGCGAGCAATTCACGCGGAAGCGAGGCAATGCGCGCTCGTTGCGCTTCGGCGGCCCCGGCCTCGGCAGGTCTACCCGCTTCAGCCTGCAAACGCGCCTGTTCGCGCCAACTTGCCTCCAAAGCCGGGTTAAATCGCGTCGCGCGCGCAAAGGCTGCCAACGCGCCCGCCGTATCCCCTTGAGCAAGCGACAAATGCCCCTCCTCCTGCCAGGCCCGGCCATATTCAGGCATCGCGGAATGCAGCGCTTTCAAGTGCTCGGCCGCCTCATCAAATCGCTGCAAATACCGCGCTGCGACCGCGGCCATATACAGCGCTTCTCCATCAGCTGCGTTGTCCGCCAGCACAGCGCGCGCGCCATCAAGCCCAGCCTCAAACTGCCCGGCCTGGAGCGCTTTTTGGATTTGCTTCAATTGCTTTTCGCGGCTCATGCGCTCTGCCTTAGACAGCAAAACGGCGGGCGTGAACCATTGCCACGCCCGCCGCTTCGTTTGTTCAAACCCTGCTTAGTAGTCGAACGTAACGCGCATACCAACCGTCATAGGACGGTTGGTGATGATGCGTTCGCGGTCATTGCCGAAAATGCCGGAAATTTCAGCGCGCTCATCAAAGAGGTTTTCACCGAAGATTTCAAAGCGCCACTGCTCCGCTTTGACACCTAAAGACAAGTCAACAACGGTGTAGCTATCAAGCTCGATATTGTTGATCGCGATGATGTCAGTGAATTTCGAAGCCGAATATGTCAGCTGCGGCTGGATATACGCCTCAAGACTATCCGACAGGTCCCACTCATACCGAGCCCGCGCATTGCCTTGGAAGTTAGGAGCGTAAGCAAGCTCGCTGCCCAAGATCACATCATTCGTTGGGATCAGAATCTCTGTAATCTCAGTATCGAGAATAGAGAAAGCGCCCGAGAATGAAAGGCCTGGCGTTGCGAAAGGCGCAACCGTGAAATCCGCCTCTAGCCCGTAAATCTCTGCATCCGCTGCATTGGATGAGAAGAACAGGTTTGTGATTGAGGGATCAAAAATCTGCGTTTGCAAATTGGTGATATCAACGAAGAAGGCTGAACCGTTAAAGCGGAATTGGCCATCAATCAGGTCCATTTTCCAGCCGAGTTCGTAGTTCACCACTTCATCGGTTTCGAGTTCGAACGGCACAACAAATTGCTCACCGCCAACAATTGGGCCCAAAGCGCCGCCGGGGCGGTTCAAGAAGCCGGGGCGGAAACCTTCTGAATATGTCGCATAGAACAACAGATCAGGCGTTGGCGTCACTGTCACCGTGCCTTTGAAGATCACACCGCTTGTCTCTGCCACATCGGGCGCGCGGATCGCGTTGAAGACCTGCTGGGCTTGCGTTGCTGAAAGACCAGCGGCTTGAATATCAGCAAGGCTATCATTCAGATCAAATGTCTGACGAAGCGCTGCGTTGCATGATCCGATAAATGTGAACTGGCCATCGCCATCATAAAGATCGCTGATATCGGTGCCGAATGCGTTCTGATCGGTGCCGCCTGAGTTACAGAACGAACCATTGGCAGACCCTTCAAAGTCCACCTCGACATCGTAATAACGCGCGCCGACAGTCACGGAAAGCAAGTCTGGGACAACATCAAAGGTTGCCTCACCAAAGATACCAAACTGTTCATCTGTCCGGCGAATATCGTTTCTAAAGATCGTATCGGCCGGGAATGGACCGGGATCAGAGATAAAGCCTGACATTTGCGGGAAGTTGGGCGGGAATGGCCCGAACACGCCTGCTGCAACATTGCCCGGATAGGCAAAGTCCACACGCTCTTCGAGGCTGAGGTCCGAATAGAATGCGCCGCCTTGGAAACGCACGCGCCAATCCTCTGGCGTTGAGAAACGCAATTCCTGGGTGAACACTTCGGTTTTTGAGAAGGAGTTCACGTAAAGGTTTGGCGGCTGGCACACACCGCTTGGCGCGGCGGCCCCTGGATAGGTCACAGACCCATCGCAGATGTAATAGGGCAGGTACTGCCCAGCAAACAGGTAATCGGTGTAATCGGCGCGTTGCTGGCTTTCGCGATCCGTATATGCGCCGGTGTAAATCACATCAAGGAAGCCAAGGCGCCCTTCGATAGTCCAACTGGTGTTTGAGAAATCGTCTTCCAAGCGGTCTGCTTCGAAACGTTCAATCTCAAGATCATCAAGCCCGCCCAATTCAGGATCGGCGAAGAACACACCGTCTGATTCAAGGCTTTGGCGTTGATGCGATACGTTGATTTTCCAATCAGGGCTCACTTCCCACAAAGCGCTAGCGCGGAAGCCTGCATAGGTCGTATCGTTGAAGTTTTCCTCGGCAATTCCGGCATTGTCGGTTTCAAGGAAAGTCACGCCCGACAAGTCAGCGGTTGATTGGAAACCTGCACGCAGTGAAGACACGGGCACACCATTAGCGCGCACAAAACCTTCTGGGCGGAAACGCGCACTCTCGGTCAAATCGCGTGTGCCTTGAACATTGTCGATATAGCCGCCTTGGTCATCCAAATAGACAACACCGCGCAACGCAAATGTGTCAGTCACGGGCACGTTGACCATGAACTCACCCTGATAGCTGGCTTCGCCGCCTTTGGTGAAAGACACGCCGGCAGATGCGCTTGCATCAAAGCCCGACAGGTCTGGCTTATTCGTGATCAGACGCACAACGCCCGCTTGCGAACTGGCACCAAAAAGAGTGCCTTGCGGACCTGAGAGAACCTCAATCCGTTCCAAGTCAGCGGCGTATACGTCAAGGTTACGGCCGGGCTGGGAAAGCGGCTGATCGTTCAAATACAGCGCGACGTTTGGCGCAAGGCCAGCCACACCAGCAACAGTGATGTTGGGCGTGGTCGATGCAAGACCGCGAATATAGATCGTGCTTTGCCCGGGGCCATTACCGCCTGCTGTCACGGTTGGGATTTGGTCGAGGTAATCTTCAAACGTGTCGATGTTGAGTTCATCAAGCTGTTCTGCGCCGATCGCAGAGACCGACACAGGAACGTCCTGCAAATCTTCACTACGTCGCTGAGCTGTAACGATGATGGAGCCAACGCCGCCTTGGCGTTCTTCGGCTTGTTCAGGCGCGGCGGTGTCTTGCGCCGCTGCTGGCGAAACGATTGCGACCGCGAGTGCGCCCAGCGACGCCCCGCATATATATTTCGACATTGATATTGCCCCTTTGAGCTTTCTAGCGGGTCGCGATGCAGGAGTGCACCAGCGTTACCCAAGAAACGGGCGCGCGCGATAACAGATCAGCGCGCGAACCAAGAGCCGCTTAACAAGCTCAGTGAGTGCTGGCCACAGCGAGCGCAGAATATTTTGGGTTCGCCCACAGGCTTGTTGTAAAATAACAACACAAAATTATGATTGAAGCCAATTTACAATATTCGTCAAGAACACTCTCCCGATGGTAAGTGTAACCGACTTTGTATTTATAGATATGAAATCTATATTTGACCTGACTTAAATCCAGTGAAGATTTGAAGATTCTATTCTATATATAGGCCGAATGATAGCTTAAGCTACTCAGCAGGCGTTACTTTGCCATCCCAATCCTCGCATGCTTGCGCGGTGGTCGGGACGCCGTGGCGTTTGCGGATAATGTCGAACCACACCGCTTTCACAATCGCGATCCCCATCAAAACAACAACGAAAGAGAAAGGCAGCGCACCAATAATCATGGTGATACGGATCGCATCAATTCCGCCAAGGATCAGCATTGAGCCCACGACAAATGCCAGCGCCGCACCCCAGAACAAGATATGATAGCGGCGCCCGCCATCATCTTCGCCCGCGCCATTGATCGTGTTGACGATCAGGATTGCGCTATCAACCGATGTAATAAGATAAGTCATCAAGAGCACTACAACGAGGCCTGATACGATTAAGGCAGCCTCCGGGCTCAGCAGCACGGCAAGCGTTGCATAGAGTTGATCGGAAATGCCCGTATTTAAGATAGCGCCATTGGCTGCGCCGTTAAGTTCCAGATCAATCGCCGTGCCGCCTGCAAGGCCCATCCACAAAAAGCACATCAATGATGGGACCAAAGCCACTCCAAACACATATTCACGGATAGTGCGTCCTTTGGAAATGCGGGCGATAAACATGCCGACAAACGGCGCAAAGGCGATCCACCACGCCCAATAAAAGACCGACCAATCAAGCTGCCATTGCACCAGCGCATCGCCCGCCTCGCTGCCATCGCTGGTGAACAAAGTGAGCGAATTGGCAGGCAGAGTGACAATGTAATCCCAAATGCCGATGCCCAGCAATTTAAGACCGTAAAGCCCTGAACCTGCAAGCGCGAACAGCGACAGTAGTCCGAAAGACAAGCCCATATTGAGATTGGAAAGCCACTTAATCCCGCGCCCCACGCCCGAAAGCGCACTCAGCGTCGATGCACCAACCAAAACGAGAAGTGCTGTAATAATAGCGGCGGCAGACGCGGTGAGATTGCCATCTGCGCCTGTGACCATCAACCAATCACCCAGCCCTACACGGTGGAGGCCCGCCACAAATTGCTGCACGCCCAGCCCCATAGTCACCGCCACACCCAAAATGGTCGCGACCACAGCGACGATATCGACGATGTGCCCTGGCAGGCCCGACAGAACCTTGCCAAACAAGGGCGCAAGCGAGGAACGAATAGTAAGCGGTAATCCCCTGCGATGGGACACATATCCAATCGCAAGGCCGACAAGCGCATAAGTGCACCACGCGCCAAAGCCCCAATGCAGGAACGTCCACATATACGCAGGCCGCACCGCTTCGGCTGATGCGGCTTCGATATTGCCGCGAATAATATCGGGATTGCTCGCAAAATGCGAAAGCGGCTCACCTGTGGAATAGGTCAGCATACCGATACCGATCCCCGCCCCGAACAGCATTGAAAACCACGAAAAGCGCGAAAATTCAGGCTCTTCCCCCGGCGCACCAATACGAAGCGAGCCTGATTGCGGCAGCAATGCCAACCCGCCGCACACCACAATCAACGATGCAACAAGATACACATACCAACCGCTGAACGAGGCGATGATGGTCGAATTGGCGACCTGCAATGTCTCCATCGCGCGTACAGGAAAGAAAATCGCCCACATGATAATCAGCGACACGATGATTTTGCCCGGAATGGTCACTTCCCGGCTGAATCCATCATAAAACCCACGATCATGCGTATCGATCGGCAGATCGACTATCGGTGGATCAATCGGGAGATCATCTGGTATTGTTTCGGCAGCGGTTTCGCTGGACATGCAAACTTCTGTTGTGGCGCTTATCTCTTCACTTCAGCACGTGTGCGCTGTTGCAAAGTCGGGCTCACGTAAAACAGGCGAACCGAAATCAAGCCGGGGAGTGCGAATGCTCCTTACCTATGAGGCCCATGACGTATTGCAAGCCTGATGCATCTTCCAATTCGCGGTTTTCTTCGTGCCATCCCCCTCCGGGACTGTAGCGCGCATCGACTTTGCCGTCGGCCAAAGTGAACAAATGCAGCCAGCCATTGTCGAACAGATCGCGCACTTGCGGATGGGCATTCAGCACTTTGGAAATCTCTTCGCGCGGAGCCTCAATCATGACAGATAGCCGCAAGGGATCATGTATCAGCTTATCACCATCATGCACGCTTTGCCACGGCAGGCCAGGCCGCAGTCGGCCGCTATTGCCTTGGATAACGCCAATTCCTCCCACGACATTATGGATAAGCTTATTGCCCCCACCAAACAGATCGGGCGCGACCGATGATCCGTAATATTGAAGGCTGATCCAACTGGCGACCACGACAGGCGCGGTCATAATCAGCTCCAGCGTAGTAAAACCTTTATCAGCCTTCCAATCATAGCTGTGCAAGAATGCGCGCCCGCCCAAATCTTTTCCCGCTGTCGCAGCGCGCGGGGCAGCGATAAAGGCAGCGCATCCAGCCAAACCCCACTCAGGGCGAATTTCAGCCCAATTGCGCGCGCGCAATTCCACATCGGTCCAATGCGATCCGGGCAATTTGGGAGAGCGCTCAGCGCGCGCAATGCCAGATGCTTCATCCAACCAACCGCGCACTGTCAGCATGTCATCTTCAAACTGATCGGGGCAATTTTCATCAAACATCGTAATGTTATCGGTCGTCGTGTCGTGAAGGCCTGCGACAAATAACGTGTCATCGGGCACCACAATCCCGCGCTCTGCAAGGCCGCTGCGCGTTTCTGGATCGTTCAACAAATCCGCCAAAACGCGCGCGGACACATCGCCTGCATGCCCGCCGCATGCGCCGCAATGGTACGCGCTTTCATGCGGGTTGTTGGTGACATTGCCGCCATGGCCCAGCAACAGCACAATTTTGCCGAAATCGCCGGTAAGGCTCATGGCTTTGAGAACGGCAGCGGCGGTGTCGCTTTTGGTTTCAAAAGAAAGCCCGCCCACAACTTCGGGTGCAGGATCATGGCTGTGCGATTTTGCAAGGCCCAAGGATGATTTCAGCAGTTTGACAGCGTAAAGTGGGCCCATCGCCTCGACAAAGGCAAAAGAGGAAACCGCTGCCTGACGGAAACGCCCCCATGCGCGCGCAGTTCGCGCAAGAATACGCGTATCAAAATCACCTTCGGGATCACCAGCGCTGCTGGTTTCAATCGCTGGATTAAGCAGCACAGGAAGGCGGTTTTCAACCACATCGGACCCATGCGATTTGTGCGCAAGCGGA
>JBCAZT010000114.1:0-8056 GCA_038532855.1 Pseudomonadota bacterium | reverse complement strand
GGTCATAACCGGGATCAAGGATCAGGTTCAGCCGCGCATCTGCGCCAATTCGCCCGTGATGTTCGCATTTGTGACAGACCGAGAGGTTCTCCTCATATTCGGCAACAAACAGCATTTCCTGACAATTGGAGCACTTGATCCAGAGATCTTTTTCCGTGCTCTTTTTCTCCTCGGACAACCCGAGCGAATTGCGAACTCTGTTGAACCAGCTCATCTTCTCTTTCTCTTTCTGCACCCCTCCCGCTTGCGGGAGGGGCAGTGAGACTTGCGAGCTTGCTCGCTAGTCGCAGCGGGGTGGGATTGTCCAGTCGTGTCTTGGGCCCACCCCCGGCCCCGATACCTGTCCCTGCGGAAGCAGGGAGCAAGCGGGAGGGGCGTGTTATTCGCGCATGGCTTTGACCATGGCACCTGTCAGCTCTTGTAGCTTGGCAGGGGCCTGTGCGCCATACTCGCCGACCAAGTCAACGAGGGCAGAACCCACAACCACACCATCGGCGACTTTGGCGATATCGGCGGCTTGCTCTGGCGTGCGCACGCCAAAGCCGACTGCAATGGGCAGGTCGGTGGCTGATTTGAGCCGAGCAACCGCCTCTTCGATAGAGCCTTGCGCTGCTTGCTGCAGCCCGGTGATCCCAGCAACAGAGACGTAATAGAGAAACCCGCCCGCATTTTTTAGAACAGCTGGCAAGCGCGCATCGTCCGTGGTGGGTGTTGCAAGCGGTATCCAAGCAACGTCGTGCATGGACAGCTCATCAGCAAGTTCGGCGTTTTCTTCAGGTGGCATATCGACGCAGATAACGCCATCGACGCCCGCGCGATAGCACCGCTGCGCAAACCAAGGCGCCCCGCGCCGGATCATCGGATTGGCATATCCCATGAGGATAAGCGGCACTTCGGGATGCCGCTGAGCAAAATCACCCGCAATTTTGAACACGTCCTCAGTCGTGGTGCCAGCGCCAAGCGAGCGCAGGTTAGCGGCCTGGATCGCCGGACCATCGGCCATCGGATCGGTGAACGGCATCCCGAGCTCGATCACATCAGCGCCGCCCGCAACGAGGGCATCGAGATTGGCCGCCGTATCGCCATCGCCAGCGGTGATGAACGCAACGAAGGCTGGGTGGGGTTTGGCGAAGGCGTTTTGGAGGCGGGTCATTTCAGTCTTTCTTCGTCACCCTGAACTTGTTTCAGGGTCCATTTCCCAGCATTCAAAGTTGCCGCAGGGCACACAATGGATGCTGAAACAAGTTCAGCATGACGGGTTTGCGTTTTTAGACGCTGGCTCATTTCTTCACTCCAAATTCCATCACACCGTCACCCCGGCCCCTGCGCCCAGCTGCTCTGCGCGCTGCGCCATAAGAAGCTGGATCCCGGATCAAGTCCGGGATGACGGGTGTGGAGAATTGGAGGCGGTTATGGTTTGACTTCGATTTTGCCAAAGAACTTGAACCCGAGCGTAATACCAAGGGCGAGAAAAAGGGCTCTGATAGTGCAGGAAAAAACATCGATTGAGCCATTGAAAACGTAGTCTAAAGCCGGGGTCAATAGGAGGAGCCATATTGCACTCAAAAGACCATATCTGATGACTTCTCTCGAGGTCATACGGCGCATTTGCACTGGTGGAGCGTATTTGCGAGGCTGGTCTAAATGGCTCATATCACTCCTCCTAACTCTGTTCGCTCGTCGTTACAAATAAAGAAAAGACACGAGAACTTCTGTGCTATTAACGAGGCCTCACATCTCCACCCCAAGCTTCTCAGCCACGGTGAAAATGTCCTTGTCGCCGCGTCCGCACAGGTTCATGCAGATAATCTCATCCTCACGCATCAATGGCGCACGCTTGGCTACTGCCGCGAGGGCGTGGCTCGGCTCAAGCGCAGGGATAATTCCCTCGGTCCGGCAGAGGAGCTGGAAGCCTTCCAGCGCCTCATCATCCGTGACCGCGGTGTATTCCACCCGGCCCGTGTCTTTTAGCCAAGCGTGTTCGGGGCCGATGCCGGGATAGTCTAATCCTGCACTGATCGAGTGGCCCTCTGTGATCTGGCCGTCTTCGTCTTGAAGCAAGTATGTTTTGTTGCCGTGAAGCACGCCGGGTGCGCCGCCTAGCAGGCTTGCCGCGTGTTCGTCGCCGTCAAGGCCGTGGCCGCCCGCTTCCACGCCGAGCATTTTGACCTCGGGATCATCCAAGAAGGGGTGGAACAGGCCCAGCGCGTTTGATCCGCCGCCAATGCACGCGATCAGCAGATCGGGCAGGCGGCCTGCGCGTGCCAACATCTGAGCGCGTGCTTCTTGGCCGATAACGCTTTGGAAATTGCGCACCAGCTCGGGATAGGGATGGGGTCCTGCCGCCGTTCCGATGATGTAGAAGGTGTCATGCACATTGGCGACCCAATCGCGCAGACCTTCATTCATCGCATCTTTAAGTGTCGCGCCGCCGCTAGTGACGGGGACGACTTCGGCGCCGAGCAGCTTCATCCGAAACACATTAGGCGATTGCCGCGCAACATCCTCCGCGCCCATATAGATCACGCAGGGCAGGCCAAACCGCGCGCACACCGTGGCGGTTGCAACGCCGTGCTGACCAGCGCCCGTCTCAGCAATAATCCGCGTTTTGCCCATGCGTTTGGCGAGCAGGATTTGGCCGATGCAGTTGTTGATTTTGTGCGCGCCAGTGTGATTTAATTCGTCTCTTTTGAACCAAACTTGCGCGCCCATTCCTTCAGATGCGCCCTCTCGTATGTACTTAGTCAGCCTTTCAGCAAAATAGAGCGGGGAAGGGCGGCCGACATAATGCTCCATCAGATCATCAAATTCGGCCTGAAAAGCAGGGTCGTTTTGTGCTGCGCGATATTCACGTTCCAGATCAAGGATCAGCGGCATCAGCGTTTCAGCGACATAGCGCCCGCCAAAATCACCAAAATGCCCGCGGTCATCGGGCTGCGTGCGGAAAGAGTTTGGATGTGTGTTCATAATGCACGCGCCGCCTGACAGAAGGCTTTGATTTTGTCCATGTCCTTGATCCCGGGGCCGGTTTCCACGCCCGACGACGTGTCGACCAGATCAGTGCCCGTCATTGTGATCGCTTCTGCCACGTTATCGGGGGTCAGCCCGCCGGCAAGACCCCACGGAATGGAATGCTCAAACTCTTTCAAAACCTCCCACCGGAAAGCGACCCCATTGCCGCCCGGCAGCGGCTCGGTTCCATCTGCGGCAGGTCGAGGAGCAGGGGCATCGAACAGCAACCGGTCCACTTTGCCTTCGAAACGCGCTGATTTTGCGAGGGTTTCCGCGTTTCGAACACCCAAAGCACGCCACACTTCGACATTGCCCTTTTGTCGGACCAAACCGACCCATTCCGGGGTTTCTTTCCCATGAAATTGGACGATATCGGGTTTGACCGTGTCGATTGCATGGCCCGTTTCCTCAACAGAGGCGTTGACAAGCAGCAGCACCGCTTTGGCTCTATCGCCGATCAGCTCGCGCAAAGTGGTCGCCATTTCAAGGCTGACATGGCGCGGGCTTTTCTCAAAATGGACAAGGCCGATATGGGTCGCACCCGCGTCAATAGCGGTGTTTATGGCCAGAGGGCTTTTAAGGCCGCAGATTTTGATTTGGACTGTCATGCCAGTGCTCTAGCGTTCGATGCTTGCCGGGTGAAGCCTTTGGCTTTAGCCTCGCTCGATATCAGGGGTTTATTGTTCACTGGAGGGCTCAAAGATGCTGCGAATTCTGCTTTCTTTTGCAGTTTTACTAGGGGTTGCTGGATGCAATCCGATGGCGAATCTTGAGGAGGCAGATGAACAAGTTTCTCAGTTCGAAGACATCTATTCAGCAGGCGATGTGGACCGAGCATGGTCAATGCTGGGCGATGCATGGAAAGAGGTGAGCACGAAACAGGAATTTGATGACTTGCATCAAGTGCTGAGCGTGCGCCTTGGCAAGATTAACGGTTCGGAACGCGTTAATTTCAATGTCAATTCCACAAACGGCGTAACGACGACTGTTGTGGTGATGGATACCAATTTCGAAAAAGGTGATGGCACACAAACATACACCTTCCATGGACATGGTGAGGATCTGGAGCTTGTGGGGTGGACCGTAAATTCACCCCGCCTACAGCTGACAGCAGATGACGTAGCGGATGAAGCGGATGATGAGGTAAGCCCGATCGAGGTGGATGCTTCCGGCAATTGAGCCAAACGCTCTGCTAAAGCGTCGCCTCAATCGCCCGCGCCGCTGACACAGGATCATCAGCGCGGCTGATGGGACGGCCAATAACCAGGACGCTCGCGCCATTGTCACGGGCGGAGCGGGGGGTGACGACGCGTTTTTGATCGCCTGTACCGCTTCCAGCTGGGCGCAGGCCGGGGACAACGAAGAAACCGTCTTTCCATTCGGCATGGACTTTGCCGACTTCTTTGCCTGAGCATACAATTCCATCCAGTCCGGCAGAATGAGCGAGTTCAGCCAGCCGCATAACCTGCGTTTCTGCGCTGCCATAAATGCCGGTATCGGTGAGATCGCTGGCATCAAGGCTGGTTAGCGTCGTTACTGCGACCACTTTGCACCCTTCAGCAGCAGCGGCCTTGGCATCTTCCATCATCGCCCGACCGCCTGAGGCGTGAATGGTCACGATTTTGGGTTCGTACACATGGATCGCCTGCATCGCGGCAGCGACTGTGTTGGGTATGTCGTGGAATTTAAGATCGAGGAATATGGGAAGGCCCATATGCGCAATTTCGTGAACGCCATGCCCGCCATGTGCGCAGAAAAATTCAAGTCCCAGTTTCACCCCGCCAATATGCGCTTTGACCTTTTCAAGCAGAGCCTTGGCTGGCTCAACCTGCGGAACATCCAGCGCGAGATAGACAGGGTTGCTCATTCAGATACTCCGTCGGCAGGTGATAATCCCCCAGTATTGCCCATATTTTCAGCAGGTTTATCCGCAGACTTATCAACAGATGTTGCTGTGGTTTCCGCCGGATCTGGCTGGCGCGATAGGGCATTGGATTTGATCGAGCTTTCGAGACTGCGGATACGGCGGTTGAGGCTCCATTTGACACCGCGATGATACAGCCAGAACGGAACAACGCCGAGCAACCAGAAGACGAGGGCAATAACGCCCACCGGCCAATCAAACCCGACAGGGTCAGCCGATGGCCAGATTTTGACGCGTTGCGGCTCGCCATAATTGATAAGCACGAACACAGCGACAAACACTGTCACCAATATCCAAATGATGGTGCGCACGATTTGCACAGGCGATACCCCCTTAGTTTTGATCCCGAAAGTCAAATCTAGGCTATTTGGAGCCGAAGTCTATACCGACTGCGTTTGTGCAGCTCAGTCCCCGAAGACGCGGGCAAATATCGTCTCGACATGCTTGAAATGGTAAGCAAGGTCGAATTTCTCCTCGAGCTCGGCATCGGAAAGGGCTGCAGTCACCTCGCTATCGGCTTTAAGCAGGTCGAGCAGCGAAAGGCTGCCAGAGCTCTCCCAAACCTTCATCGCATTGCGCTGGACAATGGCATAGGCATCCTCGCGGCTGACACCTGCTTGGGTAAGAGCGAGAAGCACGCGCTGCGAATGAACGAGGCCGCCCATACTATCGAGATTGGCGAGCATGCGGTCAGGATAGACTAGCAATTTCTCAATCACACCTGTCAGCCGCACAAGGCTGAAATCAAGCGCAATGGTTGCATCAGGGCCAATGTAGCGCTCGACCGAAGAGTGCGAGATATCGCGCTCATGCCAAAGCGCGACATTTTCAAGCGCAGGCAGGGCATAGGCGCGGATCATACGAGCTTGGCCGGTCAAATTCTCAGTGAGGACCGGATTGCGTTTATGCGGCATGGCTGATGAGCCTTTTTGCCCTTTGGAGAAGAATTCTTCTGCTTCTAAAACTTCCGTGCGCTGCAAGTGGCGGATTTCGACAGCAAGGCGCTCGATTGATCCGGCGATCACGGCCAAGGTGGCGAAATACATGGCATGCCCGTCGCGCGGGATAACCTGAGTGCTGACAGGCTCCGGCGTGAGGCCCAATTGTTCTGCCACATATTCTTCAACCGAAGGATCGATATTCGCAAAGGTCCCCACTGCGCCAGAAACAGCGCATGTTGCGATTTCTTTGCGAGCGGCGATCAAGCGGTCGCGGCAACGGTCAAACTCGGCATAGGCTTGGGCGAGTTTGAGCCCGAACGTCACAGGCTCTGCATGGATGCCATGGCTGCGCCCGATTGTAGGGGTAAATTTGTGCTCTTCGGCGCGCATTTTGATTGCTGCCAGCAGAGCATCAAGATCAGCCAGAAGAATATCAGAAGCGCGCGCCAATTGGACTGACAATGTCGTATCGAGCACGTCAGAGGAGGTCATCCCCTGGTGCATAAAGCGCGCTTCTTCGCCCACTTGCTCTGCCACCCAGGTAAGGAACGCGATCACATCGTGCTTTGTCACCGCTTCGATAGCGTCAATGGCTTCGACATCAATCACCGGATCGGTTGCCCACCAATCCCACAGCGCTTTGGCAGCGCTTTCAGGCACTACACCAAGCTCAGCCAATTTCTGCGTCGCATGCGCTTCTATCTCGAACCAAATGCGGAACTTGGCCTCCGGCTCCCATAAGGCGGACATATCGGGGCGAGCATAACGCGGAACCATGGTTGGGCATTCCTTATCAAAATAGCACTGTGAGATTGCCCCGGGCGGCTATGGTGCGGGACGGCAATTGGCAAGAGGCGATCGAGGGGAAAATGCGAAATTGTCCACGGCAAGCATTCGTCTTTTCAGGCAGATTGAGGGCTGCCGTTTCTACTATTGGTATGAGGAACAAGAATTATTCTGTTTAGCCGCGCGAAACCGTTTGACACGCGGAGGTCTGGTTTTAGTCTGCTTTGTGATGATCTATTTGGATATCGTATTATTTTTCGGGGCGAATTCATGAAATTAGGAATGTGGCATGCGGCCATCTCATCGGCTGCATTGGCTTGGGCGACTTGCGCGGTTGCCGGAGACGAACCGCTTTATAAGCCTGCGCCTTCATGGATTGATCCTGTAGACCTTGCCGAGGTTGAGCGCGATGCTGGCAATTCAATGCTGGTGAACGATACCCAGCTGCGCATCGTTGAAGGTGAGCTGTGGGAATACACCGATTACGTCTACAAGGTCGCCAGCCTTGCAGATCTATCCAATGTCGGCACACTGAAAGCGCGTTGGATGCCCGACAAGGGCGATTTGATCGTGCACGAGGTTTCAATTTTGCGCGACGGTGAGGCGATCGATCTTATTGCGCAGGGCGAGGTGATGGAAGTGCTTCGCCGCGAGCGGCAACTTGAGCGGCGCATCCTTGATGGATCGCTGACAGCGACCATGGCTGTTCCGGGGCTCCAAGTGGGTGACGAATTGCGCCTGCGTTATTCGGTTACGCTTGCTGATCAGGCGTTGGGCGATGAAGTGCAAAGCCAACACTATCTTTGGCGCGAACAAGATGGAAGCGGTTCAACAACTGAGGCTGATTTTGCCCGCATCCGTGCGTCCTGGCCCGACAATCTCGATGTTCGCTACCAGGCTGGACCGAATTATGATGCTCCCTCGATTACAAAAGAGGGCGGATATAATCTGATCGAAGTGATGATGCCGCTTGAAGAGGCGAAAGATATGCCAGGCGATGCGCCGCTGCGCTATCGTCAGGGGACGCTTTTGCAATTGGGTACGTTTGACAATTGGTCTGACGTTTCAAGTGTGATGGCGCCTTATTACGAAACGTCAGGTGCGCTTGATGGTTTGGATGATTTGGCCGCGCGTGTGGCTGAAATACGCGCAGAGCATTCTGGTGAATTGGAACGCGCAGTAGCGGCATTGGAGCTTGTGCAAGAGGACGTTCGCTACCTGCTCAATGGTCTTGATGGAGGGAATTACCTTCCGCAAAGCGTAAGCGAAACGTGGGACAAGAAATACGGCGATTGCAAAGCCAAAACCGTTATCTTGCTCGCCATTTTGGAAGAATTGGACATTGATGCAGAGGCGGTGCTGGTGTCATCGACAGGCGGGAATTCTGTCCCCG
>JBCAZT010000113.1:0-8291 GCA_038532855.1 Pseudomonadota bacterium | reverse complement strand
GATGAGTGATTTTGACGAGACGGAGACCTGGGCAGCCGCTCTAACACTCGCGCAGCTTTCAGCCCAAGGCGATCCGGCATATGGTGTAGACCGCGCCGTTATTGCTGATTTTGAAGGTCGCACCATAATCGAATTTGAAGGTGCGCAAAATCAACTGAACATCTTTGACGGCCTTGCTGAAGAGGACCAGCGCGCCTTGCTTGAAGGGGTCATCGCGGAAACCAACGAGCCGGGTGATCAACAAAC
The DNA here is from genome assembly GCA_038532855.1 of Pseudomonadota bacterium. Taxonomy (GTDB): domain Bacteria; phylum Pseudomonadota; class Alphaproteobacteria; order Sphingomonadales; family Sphingomonadaceae; genus Erythrobacter. Next base: position 8,045 of record JBCAZT010000113.1, on the reverse strand, counting down.
CAGATTGCGCAATGCCTGGTTGACGGGCGATGCAACCATTCTTGAAGAGACGACGAAGACGGGGATCATGACCGATCCAGAGCTTCGTGAAGCCTTGCTGGTCGAACGCAACGAGGATTGGGTAGATACGCTCAGTGCTCTTTTGAAAGACCCTGAGCGACCCCTGGTGGCAGTCGGTGCCGCGCACTTGGTTGGGCCGGAAAGTCTGCCCGCGCTCTTGGAACAGCAGGGCTATTCGATAGAGCCCATGACCCAATAGTCACAAGGCGGCCAGTGCAGTCCGCACTATTCGGTTGCCTTTTTGCGCATTCCCGCTAAGAGCCGCGCTTCCCAGCTGCTGGTCATCCCTGGAGGCGGCGCGCTGGAAGACGATACTGTAAACATATGCATTCGAAAGGCATGATCTATGAGCGACGCTCTTACATTGCCCGCCGAAGCGCGCGAACGGGCAGGCAAGGGAGCCTCCCGTGCACTTCGCCGCGAAGGTCGGGTCCCCGCTGTTATTTATGGCGGCAAAGAAGAACCAACAACCATCCACGTCGAAGCCAAAGAGCTGATCAAGCAATTGGGCACTGGCCATTTCATGAACTCAATCGTTCAGATTGAGCTAGGTGGTGAGAAAGTACGCACGCTTCCAAAAGATGTGGCGCTTCACCCGGTGACTGACCGCCCGACCCATGTCGATTTTCTACGCCTGTCGAAAGACGCAAAAGTTGATGTGTCGATCCCAGTGATCTTCATCAACGAAGAAGCATCGCCTGGCCTCAAAAAAGGCGGCGTTCTCAATGTTGTGCGTCACGAATTGGAATTGGTTTGCGCTGCAGACAAAATCCCAGGCGAAATCGCTATTGATGTGACCGGCAAAGAAGTGGGCGATTCCATCCACATTTCTGAAGTCAATCTGCCCGATGGCAGCGAAAGCGCAATCACGGACCGCGACTTCACCATCGCAACGCTTGTTGCTCCATCTGCGCTCAAGAAGAGCGAAGAGGAAGCGGCTGACGGCGAAGAAGTGGCAGCCGATGAGGTTGAAGCCACCGCTCAGAAAGATGATGGCGACAGCGAAGAAGGCGGCGAATAAGCCACTTTTGATAATTCAATCACCAAGGCACCGGGTCTCGAAAGAGGCTCGGTGTTTTGTTTTGTGTGGCCCCGCGCTAGAGCGCCCCAATGCAGATCTGGACAGGCCTTGGAAATCCCGGACCCAAATACGCGCTTCACCGCCATAATATAGGGTTTATGGCGCTGGACGTGCTGGCTGAAATGCACGGCTTTGGGCCTGTGCAGAAGAAATTTCAGGGGTGGGTTCAAGAAGGTCAGATTGGCAATCAAAAAATCCTCCTTTTGAAGCCTGCCACTTTCATGAATGAGAGCGGCCGAAGCGTTGGCGAAGCTATGCGGTTTTATAAACTCGACATTGATGCCCTCACGGTTCTGCACGACGAGCTCGACTTGGCGCCATTCAAGGTCAAAGTAAAACAAGGCGGCGGCACTGCGGGCCACAATGGCCTGCGTTCTATCGACAAGCATCTGGGCAGTGATTTCCGTAGAGTGCGTATCGGTATAGGTCATCCAGGGCACAAGGACCGTGTGACAGGCCATGTCTTGGGCAATTACGCCAAGGCAGAACAAGATGACCTTGCAACATTGCTAGGCGCAATCGGAGCTGAGGCTGAATGGCTCGCCAAAGGGAATGATCCCCGATTTATGAGCGAGATAGCTTTGCGCCAACAGGGCTGAAAATGGCCTCCGAGCCTGCCCAACTGTTAACCAAATTTGCCTCATAGTTAACCGCGATAAGGACCGCGAAAAAGCTGATCCATGGCGGCACAATCCCAGTTTCCTGCGGGACACGGCCGCGTTTGTCGATTAACTCGGCCTGCAATCAATAAGGGCGCGATAAACCAAATGCGACAAGCAAATCGACAAGAGGCATCCGTTCCCATGAACCGTCAATTTATTCTGCCAGCGATCTTCACAATCATGGTCATTGGTATGACCATTTTTCCTGACCGCAACGAAGTTTTTGGAACGAACAACATTGAAGGCGAAACCAGTCTGGCTGTGGCTTCGGCTTCAGCGGTAGACAATTAAGGCCGCTTGCATTGGGCAAAGCAAACGTGCCCCAAAAAGACACAGGGCACAGCTGCACTTCGCAAGGGTCTATCACGATATAGGGCGTTGGACTAAGACGCTATTGGGGATCCCATGAGGCGATCCTTCGGGGGCAAAATGAAAAAAGATTACCTAATGCCGCTTATTTTCACAGCGGTGGCAGCCGGATTGGCTGCCGTACCGATTAGTGCAGTCGAAACACCTTTATCGAATGAGGAAACAACGGCTGACTAAACAACACTGCGCAGTTGTTGCCTGAGGGGCGTGCCTTGCTTTTAGTGGTCGCAAGGCGCGCCCTCTTTTTGTGGTCAGCACCGTAAAGCTTGATGATGGTCAATGCGACAAAGCTTGACCTTTGGGTGCCAACTCTCAAAGGACATTTCCCGAACACCCGGCGCAGGCCTGAACAGAGCTTTGCGCGGATGAAAACACAAATATCAAGCTAAGGATCAAAGCCATGGGCTTTCGCTGCGGAATTGTGGGTCTTCCCAATGTCGGCAAATCGACGTTGTTTAATGCGCTAACCGAAACGCAGGCGGCGCAGGCAGCAAATTATCCGTTTTGTACGATTGAACCCAATGTCGGCCAGGTTGCTGTGCCCGATGATCGGCTCGACAAAATCGCAGCCATTGCTAGCAGCGCCAAAGTGATTGCCACCCAATTGGGCTTTGTCGATATTGCGGGCCTTGTCGCGGGCGCCAGCCAAGGCGAAGGATTGGGCAACCAGTTCCTTGGCAATATCCGCGAAGTTGATGCGATTGTGCATGTGCTGCGCTGTTTTGAAGATGACGACATCCAGCATGTCGCCAACAAGGTTGACCCCATCGCCGATGCTGAGGTGGTTGAGACAGAGCTGATGCTGGCTGATCTTGAAAGCCTTGAGAAACGCGTTCCCAATGCGGAAAAACGCGCAAAGAGCGGCGATAAGGAAGCGAAAATTCTCGCAAGCGTTCTTGGCCAAGCACTCGATCTGCTGAAAGATGGCAAGCCGGCGAGGCTGACTGAGCCAAAAGACGACGAAGAAGCCCGCATGTTCGAACAAGCGCAGTTGCTTACCGCTAAGCCTGTCCTTTATGTTTGTAACGTCGCTGAAGACGAAGCATCGAAAGGCAATGATTTATCCGAAAAAGTGTTCGCCAAAGCTGCTAGCGAAGGCGCTCAGGCCGTGGTGGTTTCTGCCGCGATTGAGGCTGAACTCATCGAAATGCCTTTAGAAGACCGGTCCGAGTATTTGGCGGAATTGGGTCTCGAAGAAAGTGGCCTCGCCCGTGTGATCCGCGCTGGGTATGAGTTGCTCGGTTTGCAGACGTTCTTCACAGCGGGCCCCAAAGAAGCGCGCGCTTGGACTTTCCCAAAAGGAGCAAAAGCGCCGCAAGCTGCTGGCGAGATTCATACCGATTTTGAACGCGGCTTTATTCGCGCAGAGACAATTGCTTATTGCGATTACGTGGAGTTGGGCGGCGAAGCCCCAGCGCGCGATGCGGGGAAGCTTAGACAAGAAGGCAAAGAATACTTTGTGCAGGATGGCGATGTAATGCTGTTCAAATTCAACGTCTAATATGCGCGAAGACCCAAATAGGTCCTAGGTCTAAGAATTAAAAATTATTTGAACGCATCCTGATGAAATAAGTAAAATTGCATATTCCTATTATTTGGCTATTAGGACATTATTTTTAGCCAATTATCGACTTATAGGGTGCAAGTTGACAGATTTTCGGTATAGTAATCAAGGACCTGAGCCGCGTTTCGACGAAATTACTCAGTCGATGGCGCCGGAGGAAGCCCGTGATTTTCTTCAGCTCATCCTGCAAAACATTCCTGATGTTGTTTTCATTAAAGACTCAGAATTCCGCCATATAAAAGGCAACCCAGCTTTCTTTGATCTGTTTCCAGAAGAATTGCAGTCATCCATACTGGGAAGCACAGGGCAGAAGAAATCGACCCTAGCGAGGTTGACGCCTTTTTAGCAAAAGACCGCGAGGCTTTTGCAAATGGTCAGTCTGAAGCGATAGAAACGATCACCGTAAAGGGATCATCCCCTCGCATATTCGAAACCAAGAAAATTCGGTTTGAAAACGCAGATGGCACACCGTTTTTAATCGGTATTGCCCGCGATGTGACACAGGCAGTGATGGCTGAGCGTGAATTAACCGCAGCGAGCAATTTTCAAAACCTAGTGCTTAATCACATTCCTGATGCGGTCTTTGTGAAAGATCAAGATTTCAGAATTGTCCAAGCCAATGAAAATTTCCTACGATTTTATCCTGACGACGAGCGCGACGCCGTGTTGGGTAGCACGACGGTCGAAAAATATGATGAGAAAGAGCGCGACGCCTTCTTGAAGCAAGACAAGCTCGCGTTCGAAACAGGCTATTCCGAAACTGAAGAAAGCATAAAATTTCCCAATGGTGAACGCCGCGTATTGTTTACCAAAAAGGCGCGTTTCGAAAATGCCAGCGGTGAACCCTTTGTCTTGGGTATTGGCCGCGACATCACTGATCTGGTCGATATTCAAAAACAGAATGAGCTTTCCATTGCCTTGCTCAACACCGTTTTTGATACCGTTTCTGGTGCTGTCATTGGCCTTAACACGGCCAAGCAGGTCTTGATGATCAACAATGCGGGCCGCCAGATGATAAGTGAGAAAGAGACGGCGGCTCCTTTTGATTGGCCTGATGAGATTACATTTCTCGATCCTGCCGATATGCAACCGCTCGAAGCATCTCAGGACCCGGTTGCAAGAGCACTGGCAGGCCAGCGCATAGGCGGCGAAATCCATCTTATGACATCGCGCTGTTCAGCTGAGAGTCGTTATGTCCGCGTTACATCCTCGCTGGTCCGTTCAGAATCCTCTCCGCTCCAATCTGTTGTTGTGCTGGATGATGTGTCAGAAGCGGAACGCAATAGGCAACATATTGAACGTCAATCCCGTTTGGACGCTCTGGGGCAATTAACCGGCGGCATCGCACATGATTTCAATAATCTCCTCAATACGCTTCAATACGCAATGGAATTGATCCGTCGCGATGATCTTAGCGACAGGGGAAAACGGTCAATCGATGCGGCGCTTAAATCAATCAATCGCGGGTCAGAACTGACGGGCCGATTGCTGGCATTCGCCAAAAAGCAACCTGCACGCGCCGCTGCGCATCTCGTGAATGATATTCATGCCGAGCTTAAACCGCTGATAGAACCAGCGATTGAAGCATCGCTGACTGTTCTGTTCGTCGACGCGGACGAAGATGAAATGGTCTACTGCGATGCTGGCCAATTGCAGAACGCGCTTCTGAACCTAATTCTTAACAGCCGCGATGCGATTATGCAGCACTATAAGGGTAATTTGATCCGGATCGATTCGAGAACTCTCGATGAGATTCCCAGCGACCTTGTCGGCACTCTTGATAACGTCCCCCTTGTTGCAATTGGCGAAAAGGGATTGGAGGTTACCGCCGACAAAGTGCAACGCTATGTCGAAATATCCGTATCAGATAACGGGCCTGGCATGAGCAAAGAAGTGGCTTCGCGCGCGCTTGACCCCTTCTTCACGACAAAAGGCGTCAATTCGGGAACTGGGTTGGGTCTTTCGATGGTCTACGGTTTTGTTCAGCAATCTGGCGGTGACCTTAGGATTTATACTGAGGAAGGCGAAGGAACCTCGGTAAAATTGTATCTGCCTCGGGGCTCGCAAGAGACAGGAAGAGAAGAACCCATTGATACAGCTCCCATTGTTTCTGGTGATGGCGAAACCATTCTTGTCGCAGAAGACGAGGAATTCCTGCTCGAGCAATTAAGCGAGGTCTTAAGAGAGCTGAATTATAAGGTGATTGAGACTGCATCTGGCCAGGAAGCTTTGGAGCTTCTCGAACAAGGCACTGTGCCTGACTTAATTCTAACCGATATTGTAATGCCTAGCGGGATCGGCGGGTTTGAACTAGCACGGTGCGCCCGTGTCATTTTGCCCGAAGTTCCAATCATTTACATGTCGGGTTATACTGGGTTTACATCTGAAGAGATGGGCGATGTTATTGCCCCGCTTCTGCCAAAACCGTCCGGCCCAGCCATCACATCACAGCAAATACGTACAATACTCGATGATGCGAAGAAGCGTGGCTAGGGCGCTTTTTTATGCATTATTTCCGGCACACTCAACGCAAGGCTTAATCGCGGATAAGGTATCGTCCATATTCATTTCGTACGCCCGGATCCGTTATACACGATAAGGCGGATCAGGCCGCGTGATTGGCAATTGGGATGGGGTGGTGGAACACAGCGTTTACTGTGATACTTTCGGCCCAGATGCTAAAAGGCAAAAGATGGATCAAGAGAGCGAAAAAACTGGCCAAAGTGCGATCTTGATCCTCGAAGATGATCCAGAATTCGGGCCTCTTTTACAGATATCGCTTCAAGAACATGGCTATCGCGTTGCGCTGAAGACAACGGCGACGGATGCGCTTGCATTCATCGATCAAAACGATGTTGATCTCGTTATTGCGGACCTCATGATCAAAAAGGGCGAAGTGTACATCCAAGATGGCGGGATCAAATTGATTTCAGCGCTTAAACAAATCCGCAACTACCCTGCACCAATCATCGCAATCAGCGGCTCCTTCGTGCAAGATCAATATCATGCAATCTCAACCGCAATGACCGTTGGGGCTAACAAAACCCTCGCCAAGCCGTTGCACCCTGATGAATTGCTCAAGGTCATAAAAACCTATATCTGATGTGAATTGCCTCAGTGGCGGCCGAACAGTTTCTCGACATCTTCCATATCGAGCTTGACCCAAGTTGGCCGGCCATGATTGCATTGCCCAGAGCGCGGCGTCGCTTCCATCTCCCGCAGCAATGCGTTCATTTCAGCGACGGATAGCACCCGCCCTGCCCTAACCGATCCATGGCAAGCCATGGTCGCCAAAACATAATCAAGCTTTTCTGCCAGAAGCAAAGCGCCGCTGTCTGATTGTGCGCCGTGTTTGGCAATATCATCTGCCAAATCGCGCAAAAGCTTGCCCGTATCCGCTTTCGCAATGGCCGCAGGAACAGCGCGCACAAGCATTGCTGATGGTCCGAAACGTTCGACCGCGAGCCCATATCGCACAAGGCCTTCGGCTGCCTGTTCCAACCGGTCACAATCAACTTCATCCATTTCGACAACTTGAGGGACCAGCAAGGCCTGTGATCGCTGCGCCGCTTCCCCTGCTCCGGCATTCTTCAACCGTTCCAGCACGAGCCGTTCATGGGCGGCATGTTGATCGACCAGAACCAATCCATCGGCGCTTTCTGCAACGATATATGTGTTGGCCACCTGACCGCGCGCTATGCCCAAGGGATATTGCGCTGCATCTGACGAGAGAGGCGCAGCTTCTTCGGCGCGCCCTTGCGGTAAGGCTACATCACTTTCGGCGGACCAATCCGTGCGAGGCTCTGCCAATCGGGCATCAGTGGGCCTACTGGATGGCTGAGACCAATCGCGCCCTTCAAAAATGGACCGCATTGCTGGAGAAGGTTCCAAAGCGGCAGGCTCTTGCTGCCATTTTTGCATGGCTGCCCGGTCTGGCCCTTGGGCTGATCGTCTGTCGCCTGTGTCCAGCGCCTGACGAAGCCCTGAGACGATGAACCCGCGCACTCCGCTCGCATCGCGAAAACGCACCTCGGTTTTTGCAGGGTGAACATTCACATCGACATCTTGCGGCGGGATATCGAGAAATAAAGCCAAGACCGCGTGCCTATCACGCGCAAGCATATCAGAATATGCCCCGCGAACCGCGCCAGTTAGCAGTTTGTCTTTAACCGGGCGGCCATTCACAAACAGATATTGGTGATCGGCAACACCGCGATTGTATGTCGGCAATCCTGCAATGCCCGTGAGACGCATCATCCCGCTGGGTGAGCTGCGTTGCAGTTCGATCTTAACCGAATTGTCTTTGAGC
>JBCAZT010000112.1:0-8442 GCA_038532855.1 Pseudomonadota bacterium | reverse complement strand
CCTTCGTATCTCCAGCAGTTTATTACGAAAGGTAGCCCGCGAAAACTGGCTGAAACGGACAGGCGAACTCTCGCGCAGTTCTTTGGTGTCGATGAAAAGGAGCTGGGCGCGCCCGAAAGCTTCGAATCACCCTTAACAAAGGATAAATCCTATATTGGGACAGTTTCAGCTGGCGCATTGGCCCGAAAAAGCTGGGTCGAAGTGCCACGATTGGACATTGGAGCCTCCGCAGGTCCGGGCGCTTTGCCGGGCGGAGAAGACGCGTTCGACACGTTCCAATTCTCCCGCCAATGGCTCAGCGAAAACGGGCTGGAGGCAGCCAAGCTGTCTGCGATCACCGTGGAAGGCGATTCGATGGAGCCGCTGCTGAACGATGGCGATGATATCCTTGTCGACACGAGCGAACGCGCCTTTCGCGATGGTATTTATGTGGTGCGCTTGGGTGAAACTCTAATGGTGAAACGCGTGGCGAGTGCGGGAGCAGGGCAATTGTCTCTGCTTAGCCAGAACATGGCCTATCCGCCGGTATCGGTCGCCGCGGATGAAGTGGAGATTATTGGAAGGGTTGTTTGGAAAGGGGGGCGAGTTTAGTCTTCCACGATGGTGTCACCAAAAAGATTTATAACCGCTATCTTTGCAGCTTCTTTGATCAACGCGTTGATCATGGCGACCGTGTTTTGGCAGCTTGGGGCAATCGCAAACAGTACCATCTGGACTCCAGAATATTTGGTCTTTCCAGAGTTTGGCTACTTTGCGTTAGTGTTTCTATTTGCCTCTATGTTTGCGATAATAGGGCTTGTTCTGGTTTTGATTGTTTGCCGGCCAATCATACCCCACTGGATAAGCGGCCTCCCTGCAATGGCCCTATTTCTTTTTGTGGCTGGCCTAGTGGGTTTTGTTGTTTTTGGCTTGCTTTTTGGTTTCGGCGCTCAATCCATTCTGTATGCAAGCATCACGGCTCTCTCCTTCGTCGTCTTTTGCCGCGAGTGGTTTCGAAAATGGGAAGAACCAACACTTGCGTAAATCGTGGCCGAAAGCCATCTCCACCCCATGACAAATCCCAACCCTCCCATGCGCGCCGCGATCCTTCCGGTGACGCCCTTGCAGCAAAATTGCTCGCTTATCTGGTGCACCAAGACGATGAAGGCCGCTCTTACTGATCCGGGCGGTGATCTTCACAAGCTTAAGGACGGCATTGCCAAGGCTGGCGTGACGCTGGAAAAAATCCTCATCACGCACGGCCATCTCGATCATTGCGGGCAGGCGGGCATGCTGGCTGAGGAGATGGGGGTCCCTATCGAGGGGCCGCATAAAGATGATCTGTTCTGGATTGAGCAGCTCGACAATGACGGCGCGCGCTATGGCATGGAAGCGAAAAGCTTCACGCCTGACCGGTGGTTGGAGCACGGCGATACCGTGACTGTGGGCGATCTAGCGCTTGATGTGATCCATTGCCCCGGCCACACGCCCGGCCACGTCGTGTTCTTCCATGGGCCGAGCAAGTTCGCGGTTGTAGGCGATGTCCTTTTCCAAGGTTCCATTGGGCGCACCGATTTCCCGCGCGGCAATCATCAGGACTTGATCGACAGTATCACCCAGCGGCTTTGGCCTTTGGGAGAGGACATCATGTTCATCCCCGGCCACGGCCCGACAAGCACTTTCGGCCAAGAGCGCAAAACGAACGCGTTTGTGAGTGATTATGCGTTGAGCTGAGGGATTACATCACTCCTGCACCAATCAGCACCGCCACCACGCCCAGCCCCAGCAGTGTGAGCATCGACACAATCGTGCCGATCATCCGCCCAATGCCGAGCGCGCCGCCATCCATGCCAAACCCGTGAGCGACGCGGGCTAGAATGAATGCGCCAGCCACATAGGCAAGCCACGGCTGGCCTTTGCCCGATATCTCAATCACGGCGATCAGGATCAGCACAAATGGCGCATTCTCAACAAAGTTTGCCTGCGCACGCATGCGGCGCACCAAAGGCTCGCTGTCTTCATCGCCGACAAAGATCTTTTCCGAGCGCCGAATAGCTCCGATCCGGACCATCAGCCAGATATTGAGCAGAGCTGCCGCTGCCGCCGCGGTTAAAGTAACGGGTAGAATAATCATAAGTGTGACCCCATATGTTGTACCAAGATACCGCTAACCGGGTGAGCGCACGCTTGCAACGCGCGAGTTTTTCGCTATAGCGCGCGCCTTCCGGCCAGTTCGGGCAAAGACAGAAGCGTGCAAGTGTGCTTGCGCGAGCGATGCCTTTGCCCTAGGGGCTGCGACAGATTTTTGAGCGTCATAAGGCGCAAACACACGTATTTATTTGAGGAAATGGTGCCGCCATGGCTGTCCCAAAGAGAAAAGTATCCCCGCATCGCCGTGGCAATCGCCGCGCACACGATTCGCTGAAAGTCGAAGCATTCCACGAATGCCCCAATTGTGGTGAGCTAAAGCGACCACACCATATGTGTTCTGCTTGCGGTTATTATAATGGCCGTCAGGTCATGGAAGTCGGCGTTTAAAAGCCGCCGAGCCACTTAGAGATTAGGAAGATTTTGCCATGAGCCTGCCGCGTATCGCTGTTGATGCGATGGGCGGCGATGAAGGCGTGCACGTCATGGTGGAGGGCGCAGCTATTGCGCGCCGGAACCATGATAACTTCCAATTCCTGCTAGTCGGCGATCAAGCGCGTATTGAGACCGCGCTCAAAGATCACCCCAATCTTAGCGGCGCCTCCGAAATCCTCCATTGCGAGGATGTCGTTGAAGGCGATGAATTGCCAAGCCGGGCAATCCGCCGGGCAAAAACCACCAGTATGGGTCTTGCCGTCAATGCGGTGAAAGAAGGCAAAGCTGGCGCTGCTGTCAGCGCGGGTAACACCGGCGCGTTGATGGCGATGAGCAAAATTGCCCTGCGCACAATGCCGGGTATTGATCGCCCGGCTTTGGCTGCTCTTTTGCCGACACTCAAAACGCACGACGTGGTCATGCTGGATCTGGGCGCCAACACGGAAGCAGACGCGCGCAATCTTGTGCAATTTGCTGTGATGGGCGCTGCATATTCGCGGATCGTCAACGGCTTTGAAAAACCCAAAGTGCGCTTGCTCAATATCGGCACTGAGGAAATCAAAGGCACAGAGGCACTGCGCGATGCAGCGGCCCAGCTGCAAGAGGCCACCGGTCTTGCGATGGAGTTTGATGGCTTTGTTGAATCCGACAAAATCAATCGCGGCGAAGTGGATGTTGTGGTGACGGATGGGTTTTCCGGCAACATTGCTTTGAAGGCGATCGAAGGTTCAGCGCGATTTGTGACGGACCTTTTAAAGCAAGCCTTCACCAGCTCGCTGCGCTCAAAATTTGGGTTCTTGGTTTCGAAGCCTGCGACCGAACTTTTGCGGCATCATCTTGATCCCAACAATCACAATGGAGCGGTCTTCCTTGGTCTCAACGGCGTGGTGGTCAAGAGCCATGGCAGCGCGAATGCCAAAGGTGTGGCGCATGCGGTGACGGTGGCGGCACGCTTGCTTGAAAACAAGCTAACCGAACGCATTACCGATGATTTGGGCGCTTTAGGTGAGAACGCGCTCAGCCGCAATGGAAACAGCGAAGGCACCACCGACGGATCGAATGACACAGGTGCGGCGGCGTGACGGGCGCTGAAGCGAATTCAGCCATTGGCTCTAAATTGCTCGGCACGGGGTCGGCCTTGCCGAAAAGAGTTGTAACCAACGCCGAATTGGCCGCTCAGATCGACACTTCAGATGAGTGGATTGTTGAGCGCACAGGTATTCGCCAACGCCATATTGCAGGCGATGATGAGACTACGGCAAGTCTGGCAACACAGGCCGCGCGCGCTGCTCTTCAAGACGCAAATGTAGACGCATCTGAAATCGGTTTGATCGTGCTCGCAACGGCAACGCCCGATAACACTTTTCCTGCCACCGCAACTAAGGTTCAAAACGCACTGGGCTGCAATGGCGGCGTGGCCTTTGATGTAGCCGCCGTGTGCTCTGGTTTCCTCTATGCTTTGGCCACAGCTGATTCGCTTTTGCGGACCGGGACGGCGCAAAAGGCGATAGTAATCGGTGCAGAAACTTTTAGCCGCATCCTTGATTGGGACGATCGCACGACTTGCGTTTTGTTTGGCGATGGGGCCGGAGCAGTGGTTCTTGAGGCCCCTAAAACGGCTGGTTTGCAGCCTTCAGTGGAGGCCGATAAGGCAGCGCCTTCAGGCATTCTTGCAAGCAAATTGCACGCCGATGGAGCACAGCACGATCTGCTTTATGTCGACGGTGGCCCGTCAACAACGCAAACCGTCGGACATCTGCGCATGAAGGGCCGCGAAGTGTTCCGCCATGCGGTTGTGAACCTTGCAGAGGTGCTTGGTGAAGTTATTGAAGATGCGGGTGTTTCAGTTGATGAAATTGACTGGATTGTCCCCCATCAGGCCAATGCGCGTATCCTCGATGCAACCGCCAAAAAGCTCGGAATTCCGGCGGAAAAAGTGATTATGACAGTGCAGGATCATGCCAACACTTCGGCTGCTTCTGTGCCTCTCGCGCTTGATACGGCGCGGCGTGACGGACGCATCAAAAAGGGCGATTTGATCATGCTCGAAGCGATGGGCGGAGGCTTCACTTGGGGCGCCAGTTTAATGCGCGTTTGACGCGCAATTCTGCGCCATTTTGGCTCCAATTTTATTTTTCGCGACGAGCCTTGGTTCCATTGCAGAGTTGGCACTACTTGGTTACAGTGCCAGCTGACTTCGGACGGGTCGCATCGACGGAGGAGAAGGCGCTTTATGCGTTCTATGGGTACACTTACACGAGCTGATTTGGCTGAAACCATCAACCGTAAGATGGGCTTCAGCCGTTCTGAATCTCTCGACATGGTTGAAGCTATTTTGGACAAGATGGCGGATGCTTTGGCCAAAGGGGAGAATGTCAAAATCTCCGGCTTTGGCAGCTTCATACTGCGCGATAAGAATGAACGTGTGGGACGCAACCCAAAAACGGGTATCGAAGTGCCAATCACTCCGCGCCGGGTCATGACATTCCGAGCCAGCCAATTGCTGAAAGAACGTATCTCGGCTGGAAAATAATTAAGGAATGTGGTCTATTCCCCTCAAAAATATAAGGGGAAGTGAAAGGCCATGGCCAATTTCGAAGATGGCAAGGACGATGGTGCATTGCGCACGATCGGAGAAGTCAGCGACGCTGTCGGTATCAAAACGCATGTTCTCAGGTACTGGGAGCAACAGTTCTCTTTGCTTAAACCACTAAAACGCAGCGGCGGGCGGCGGTATTATCGTTCATCCGATGTTGAATTGGTCGAAACCATTAATCGCTTGGTCAATGAAGAGGGCTACACGCTGAAAGGCGCTGAAGCTGTTCTTCGTTCAAGTGGCAAATCCGAGTTTGACCGTCGCAATGATGATCGCCGCTCAAACGACCGCCGTTCCGCAACCGATTTGCGCCGGGCGAGTGATGATGATGGTTCTAAACGCAGCAAAGCTGAAATGCTGTCTCAATTAAAGGGCATAAGGGATAAGCTTAACAAAGCACTGGATGCATAAAGTCGGCTTTTGCATCCAATAAGCCAGATTATTCAGCCGCCATCAGTTCTGCTTCACCCAGATCAACACTGACCAAGCGCGATACACCCTTTTCGGCCATAGTGACCCCAAACAAGCGATGCATTCGGCTCATTGTCACAGCGTTATGCGTGACAATTAGATAGCGTGTTGATGTGGTCCGCACCATGGAATCGAGAAGGTCACAAAACCGCTCAACATTGGCATCATCGAGCGGCGCATCGACCTCATCCAAAACGCAAATCGGTGCAGGATTGGTAAGGAACAGCGCAAAGATTAGTGCAGTCGCAGTCAAAGCCTGCTCCCCGCCTGAAAGCAGCGATAAGGATTGCAATCGTTTGCCCGGTGGTTGGGCGTAAATTTCCAAGCCAGCTTCAAGCGGATCATCGCTATCCACCAAGGCAAGGTGGGCCTGTCCGCCTTGGAACAAACGCGTGAAAAGGACGCGGAAATGGCCGTCTACTTCTTCAAAGGCAGCGCGAAGGCGTTCGCGGCCCTCTCGGTTAAGATTGCCGATGGACCCGCGCAACCGGTTCACGGCCTCGGCCAATTCGGCCTGTTCGCTCGCATTGGTGCCATGTTCTTCTTCAATGCGCGCCAATTCGTCGGCTGCAACAAGGTTTACAGGCCCAATGCGTTCGCGGCTGGCATTGAGGCGTTCTAGCTCGTTTGATTCCTCGGATGCGTCTTTAATATCCGCTTCCTCAAACTCATGCTTTTCCGCAAGCATCGGAGGAGGGCAACCAAACCGCTCGCCAGAAATACGCGCCATTTCGCTGCGGCGTGATTCTTGGCTTTCTGCGCGCGCTGCCAATGTGGCGCGGCCTTCGCGTGCTTGAATTAGCGTTTCATTGGTTGCGGAAAGCGCGCCGTCCGCTTCGCTTGCCGCTTTCTGGCAAAGCTCCATTGCGGTTTGCGCTTCGGCCAATTCGCGCGACAGTTTTTCGCGCACCGCATCGCCTTGCTCAATTTCTTCGATAAGCGATTGCGGTTTGGCAGCGACCACTGCGCGCTCTTCTTCGATCTCCTCAAGTCGCCGCCCAGCTTCTGCAACCCGCATGGCCGCTTCGCCCGATCGTTTTTCCCAATTGGTCTGCTCGGTCTTTTGCGCGGTCAACCGCTCGCGCGCGACAGCTAAAGCCTGATCGTGTGAGGCGAGTTCTGCCATTGCAGCCTGAACGGCCATACGCGCCGCGTCATTTTTGGCTTGCGCTGCTTCCAATGACGCGCGGCCTGCATCGGGTGCAGGAAGCGATGCGCGCTTTTCTTGGGCCTCGGTGCGTTCTTGCTCAGCTGCTGCCAGTTGCTGGGCTAGTTCCTGTTCGGATTGCCCCAATTCGGCAAGCCGTGCAGCATTGCGTTCGCGTGCAGCTTCGGCACGGTCTAACTCTCGCAGCGCATGCCGTTCTGCATCAATTGCGCCTGCAATGGCGCGCTCTTGCGCGATGAGATCGGATTGAAGTGCCTTTAGCTCCTCGCGGCTTGAAGCTTCGGCCTGTTCGGCATCTTGAGTGGCCGATTGCAGGCCAGGCAGGACTTTCTCAAGCTCTGCAAGCCTATTGGCCGCTTCCAGCTTTGCAGCCTCTGCTGATCCTTCCCCGCGGGCAATAAAGCCGTCCCACCGGCGCAATTGGCCCTTTTTTGTGACGAGCCACTCACCCGGTTTAAGCGCGCGGCCATCATCAGCATCAGCATAATGCACCAAGGCAAGGCGTGCGCGCAGTTCATCAGGGCAATTGGTGATGTGCGTGAGCAGGCTTTCTGCGACAGGCGATGGCGCGTCGGAGCCGGTCCAGAACCTACCATCTTGATCCCCGCCGGGCCGGCCCAAGGGCGATTTGCCATCTCTACCAAGCACAGCGGCAAGCGCGCGCTCATACCCTTTGGCAACGCTGACTTTGTCTAAAGCGGAGGCAAGCCCTGCGCGTGATTTTGCGGCTTTGGCGCGCGCGTCACGATCGCGGGCTAGCGCGTTGTATTCGCGCTCTATTCCGGCCAGTTCTGCTTTTGCGCTGGCGAGCTTTGTTGCGGCTTCATCCCGGGAGTTTTGAAGATCTGCCTTGCGCCCCTGAGCCTCTTCCAGTGCGCTGCGAAGCTTGCTGAGTTCATCGGATGCTTTTGCCGCAGCTTCACGCGCCGCAGTCATCGCCGCTTCGCTTTGTTCATCGCTATCAAGCGATGCGCGTGCCTCTGCTATCCGCGCTTCCTCGCTTTTCAGGCGGGATAGTCTGCGTTCGGCTTGCTCGATTGCGGCTTCAGCAACGCGCCATTCTGCCTCAACACCAGCATGGTCTGCTGTGGCTTTGGCAAGTGCCAGTTCGGCTGCGCGGCTGGCTCTGTCAGCATCTTCCGATTTGGCGGCAAGGGCAGGGCGAGCCTTTTCGTTGTTTTCGACAGCTTGTGCGCTTGAATCGGCGTCTGCGCTCAATTTCTTAAGCGCATCTGCCGCATCTGCGGTCAACCGGTCCGCTGCCTCACGATCTTCTTCAAGCCGCGTTTTCTGGCGTTCCAGATCCGCTAGCCGCGTTTGCGCCGCTTCCAGTTTCTCTGTCAGCGCCGCCATACGGTGGCCATGCGCGCTGGCATCATCGCGCCGGTCAGTCAGCGTTTCGCGCGCTTCGGAAAGTTCTATCGCCAGCCGGGATTGTTCAGCCTGCGCATTGTCGACCGCCTTTTGTGCTTCGGCAACGCGGTCATCTGCGCCTTGGGCTGCATCGCGCGCTTCTTTCGCGGCATGCGCTGCCTCACGCCAGCGGGCGAACAGCAAGCGGGCTTCTGCCGATTGAATTTGTGTGGTGAGGACCTTGTACCGCTCAGCCTGCTTTGCCTGCCGACGCAGCGAGTTCATCTGGCTA
>JBCAZT010000111.1:0-8446 GCA_038532855.1 Pseudomonadota bacterium | reverse complement strand
CGCAGGGCTAGAAGCGCCCACCAATCCCGGCTTGCCATGCTCATCCACGCGGTATTCGCTGCCATCCAGACGAGCCGCTTTCCCGCCTGCTTCATTAAGCCACAAAATGCCCGCGGCATGATCCCAGGCCAGCGTGCGTTTGAAGCTTGAGACATCGTTTTCGCCCAGGGCAAGGCGCGGATATTGTTCGGCGGCGCAGCGCGGTATGTCGACCAGAGTGTAATGCGGGGCGAGTTTTGCATCGACCATGGCGGATTGTTCTTCGGTTAGGAACATCCGGCTCACAGCTGTAACGGGCGGCGTCTGGCCTGTGGTGCGTGCTTTGATCCGATCGCCATTCACAAACGCCCCTTCGCCTGCGCGCGTATGGCACAAACGGTCTTTGTTCGGATCGTAGAGCCAACCCGCAACCGCTTTACCCGCATCAGCGAGCGCTACGATAATGCCGAAAGGCTCTTTGCCTTCGGTGAAGTTTGCCGTCCCATCCAAAGGGTCAATAATCCAGCATTGCTCTGACAAGTGGTCGAGCACTTTTTCATCTGCATGCACTGCCTCCTCGCCCACCACCGCCACGCCGGGCGCGAGTTTGGTGAGCGCTTCGGTGAGGAAGCTTTCTACCTCGCGATCGACAATGGTGACGGGGTCATCCTCGCCTTTCATCTCGATCTCGCTGTCGGCAAGCGCGCGGAAGCGCGGCAGCATCGAACGCTGGGCAGCAAAGCGCATAAGGTCCAAGATTTCGCCGTCAAGCGCGCTAAGGTCGCTCATGATCTGTAATCCGCATTGATGGAGATATATCCGTGAGTGAGGTCGCAAGTCCAAACGGTGGCGCAGCCGTCTCCCATTCCCATATCCACGGCCAGGTCGATGTCTTGGCCTTTCAAATGCTGAGCAACCGGCGCCTCGTCATACCCCTCGACCGGAAGGCCATTGCGCGCCGCCCATACACCGCCAAATGCGATAGAGAGTGTGTCGCGGTCTGCTGGCTCGCCCGCTTTGCCAACGGCCATGACCACGCGGCCCCAATTTGCGTCTTCACCGGCAATCGCGGTTTTGACGAGAGGGGAGTTGGCGATTGTTAGGCCAATGCGGCGCGCGCTTGCATCAGAAACCGCGCCTGAAACACGGATAGTGATGAATTTCGATGCCCCTTCGCCATCGCGCACCACAGCTTGTGCCAATTGGCGGCACATATCGGTTAGTGCTGCTGCAAAAGCGTCTGCGCCTGCGCTATCCCAATTCTCAATCCGCGCATTGCCCGCTTTTCCCGTCGCAAAAACAAGCACTGTATCGCTGGTGGACGTGTCGCCATCGACCGTGATGCAGCTGAAAGTCTGGGCATTTGCCTTTGCCAAAACCTCTTGCAGAAAACCGGGCGCGATGTCCGCATCGGTAAACAAATATCCCAACATCGTCGCCATATCGGGCGCTATCATGCCAGAGCCTTTGATAATGCCCGACAGCTCCACGCGGGTGCCGCCGATCATCGCACTTGTATGCGCGCCTTTTGGGAATGTGTCCGTCGTGGAAATCGCCTTGGCCGCTGTTTTCCACTCGCACGGCTCTGCATCCATTACAGCCGCCACGCCATCGCGGGCTTTGTCTTTGGGCAGGGGCACGCCGATCACGCCCGTCGATGACACCAAGACGTCATGCGGCTTGCAACCCAGACAATCGGCAACTTGAGCCATAATCTGCTCCACCGCCTCGCGCCCACGATAACCGGTAAAGGCGTTAGAATTGCCCGAATTCACGATCAAAGCGCGCGCTGTGCCTGATTTCACTTGCTCTCGGCCAAGCTCGACCTCGGACGAGGCGCAGGCTGACTGTGTGAAAACGCCGGCAACGGCCGTACCTTGCGCCAATTCCGCAAAGGTCAAATCCGCGCGCGATTTGGGTGATCCATCCTTATACCCGGCATGGGCGACGCGAACAGAGACTCCGTCGATTTGTGGCAAATCAGGGAAGGGCAGTGCCAGAGGGCTTTGGGCAAGATCCATAATGGGAAACGCTCTAATGTCACAAAGCGTCGCCCGCAATTAAGATCACGCACATCAATTCGCGTTATGACGGTGGACGTATCTCGATGGAAAGCCTATCTGAAGCACCATGACCAGGCACATTTTTGCCTTTCTTGCCCTCTTATCAGGGCTCGCTGCGATCAATCAGCCAGTGCATGCGCATTTGGCAGAGACTGCGGCTGCGTGCGATGCCGCTTTTGAGGTGGACGCCAATGCTGCGGGTCAAACTGATTACAGTGGTATTAAAGAGGCCTCGGAAAAAGCCGCAAGGCGTGAGGCAAAGCAACCCGAAACGGGTTTTGGTCCGCTGCCAGCAGTCCCTCGGCTTCCTGTCTTAATGGGAATAGAGCGCGCTTACGAGTAGCGCTTTTTCGCTCGTAGCATCGCGGGCATTACCGCGCCTTTCCGTACAATCAATTTCAGGCCCCAACTTTGGGCCAAACCCCCTTTAGGAATCCACCCATGTTCGAAGCTCTCGTCAAATCCGTTTTCGGTTCCTCGAATGACCGCTACGTCAAATCTCTTGGTAAAATAGTCAAACAAATCAACGATCTTGAACCGCAAATTCAAGCGTTGAGCGATGATGGCCTGCGCGCGCAAACGCAAGCTTTCCGTGAGAAACTGGATACAGGCAGTTCGCTGGATGACATCTTGCCCGAAGCGTTCGCCACTGTGCGCGAGGCGTCAATGCGCGTGTTTGGGATGCGGCATTTCGATGTTCAGTTGATCGGCGGAATTGTGCTTCACCGCGGTGAAATTGCAGAAATGCGCACGGGTGAGGGTAAGACGCTGATGGCGACATTGGCCGTTTATCTCAATGCTATTGAGGGCAAAGGGGTTCACGTTGTGACCGTCAACGATTACCTCGCTCGCCGCGATGCGCAGGATATGGGCAAGCTGTACAATTGGCTTGGCTTGACTGTCGGCGTGATCGTGCCCAATATGGACGAATACACAAAGCGCGATGCGTATAATGCCGATATCACATACGGCACTAACAACGAGTTCGGCTTTGATTATCTGCGCGACAATATGAAGCATTCGCGCAAAGAGATGATGCAGCGTCCGTTCTCTTTCGCGATTGTGGATGAGGTCGATTCGATCCTAATCGATGAAGCGCGCACGCCGCTCATTATCTCTGGCCCGACAGAGGATAAATCCGATCTTTATGTCTCGCTTGATGAAGTTGCGAAGGAGATCCCCGAGGATTGGCTCGATAAGGATGAAAAGGCTCGCAATGTCCAATTGACCGAAGACGGCCTTGAGGAAGTTGAAAAGCTCCTCATTGAAAAGGGCATTCTCGAAACCGACAACCTCTATGATGTTGAGAACACGCAGGTTGTCCATCACCTCGATCAGGCCTTGCGCGCGGTTCACATGTTCAAGCGCGATGACAATTACATCGTCAAAAACGACAAAGTCATCCTGATTGACGAATTCACCGGCCGAATGATGGAAGGCCGGCGCCTTTCCAACGGTCTGCATCAGGCGATTGAAGCCAAAGAAGACGTAAAGATCGAGCCTGAGAACCAGACGATGGCCTCGATCACATTCCAGAACTATTTCCGCATGTATCCCAAACTATCCGGCATGACCGGTACAGCGGCAACCGAAGCTGCGGAATTCTGGGATATCTACAAAGTTAATTGCGTCGAAATCCCCACCAACCTGCCAGTCGCGCGGGTTGATGAGGATGATGAGTTTTATAAAAACACGATGGATAAATTCGCCGCCATTGCAAAAGCCATCAAGGAGAAGAACGAGATCGGTCAGCCGATTTTGGTCGGCACCGTCTCCATCGAGAAATCGGAATTGCTCAGCAAATTCCTCGATGATGAGGGCGTAAAACACGAAGTTCTCAACGCGCGTCAGCACGAGCGTGAGGCGCATATTGTGGCGCAGGCTGGCCGCCTAGGCGCGGTGACTATCGCCACCAATATGGCAGGCCGCGGTACCGACATTCAGCTTGGCGGCAATCTCGATTTCCGCACCGATGATGAACTGGGCGAGATGGAAGAGGGCTCTGCCAAGGATGAGGCTCTGGCTAAACTTAAGGAAGAAATAAAAGCGGAGAAAGCCAAAGTTCTTGAAGCAGGCGGACTGTTTGTCCTAGGCACCGAACGCCATGAAAGCCGCCGGATCGATAACCAGCTGCGTGGCCGTTCTGGCCGCCAGGGTGATCCGGGTCTGTCGCGTTTTTATCTGTGCCTTGAAGACGATTTGCTGCGCATCTTTGGTCCCGACACTCTGTTCGCCAAGATGATGAATTCCAACCTCGAAGATGGCGAGGCGATTGGTTCCAAATGGCTTTCCAAAGCGATTGAAACAGCGCAGAAAAAGGTCGAAGGGCGCAATTACGAGGCGCGTAAGCAGGTTGTTCAATACGATGATGTGATGAACGACCAGCGCAAGGTCATCTACGAACAGCGCTCTGAAATCATGGATTCAGAAGCAGTGGATGATGTGGTGCTCGACATGCGGCACGACACAGTCAACGCAATTGTAGGCACCGCGTGCCCTCCCGGCTCTTATCCCGAGCAATGGGATATTGAAGGGCTGGAAGAAAAGCTGGTCGATGTCTTTAATCTCAAAGTACCATTGAACGAATGGCTTGAGGAAGATCAGGTTGAGCCTGAAATTCTTGAAGAACGCATCCGCCAGATCACCGATGATTTGATGGATCAAAAAGTTGCCAATTACGAAGAAGGCGCGTGGCGCAGTGCTGAAAAAGAAGTGCTGCTGCGCCAGCTTGATTTCCACTGGAAAGAGCACCTTGCAACCCTGGATGCTCTGCGCCAGGTGATCTGGATGCGCGGGATTGCGCAGAAACAGCCGATCAATGAATATAAGCAAGAAGCGTTTGGGCTGTTTGAAGGTCTGCTTGACACTCTGCGCGAGGAAGTGACCAAGATCCTGTTCCGCGCCGAATTGGTCCAGCAACAGCCTGAACCCCAAGCTTTGCCCGATCTGCCGGACTTCCTCACCAGCCATATCGATCCGCTGACTGGTTTGGACAACTCGGCTGATGGTGATGGCTCAGAAGACCGCCCGGATATGATTGGTTCGCTGGCACCATCCACCAGGGCAGAAGCAGGCACTGGCGGGGCGATCACCGAAAATCCGTACGCGAACCTCAACATATCGCGCAATGCACCGTGTCCTTGCGGATCGGGTAAGAAATATAAGCATTGTCACGGCGCTGTGGGCATTCCGCCGGTCGCCGCCCCCGTGTAACGCTGTGAACGGGGGAGTGAAGGTGGGCCTGAACAGGGGCAGACGCCGATGATCGGAGCGGTCCCGGCGCTGCTGGCTGCCGCGTTCGCGCTGACCGCACTGCTGTATGCCAGTGTTGGCTTTGGCGGCGGGTCAACCTATGCCGCGCTGCTGGCGATTTCCGGGCTCGATTACAGGCTTCTGCCTATGGTGGTTTTGGTTTGTAATATTGTGGTGGTTGCAGGCTCTACCGTGCGGTTTGCGCGAGCTGGTGTGACACCTTGGAGAGGCGCGCTGCTTCTTACCGCGCTCGCAGCACCTGCAGCGTTTGTCGGCGGATTGATCCCGGTCGATGAAGCGCTGTTTATGACGCTGCTAGGCGCGAGCCTTATCCTCACGGGGGCCACCTTGCTCATTCCTGTGAGCGAAGCGCAAGCCGACGCTCCGACACGCCTTGCCAAAATCATGCCGCTAGTGGCGGCACCCATGGGTTTCGTCGCGGGATTAGTGGGAATAGGCGGAGGCATATTCCTTGCGCCCCTATTGCACCTTACCCGCTGGAGAGACGCGCGAGCCATCGCCGGCACCGCGAGCCTGTTTATCCTCATCAACTCACTCTTCGGCCTTGCCGGTCAATTGCTGAAACAAGGGCCGGGCGCATTTGTAGGCGCGATAGGATACAGCCTTCCACTGCTTGTCGCGGTGGTGATTGGCGGACAGGTGGGGAGCTTTATGGCCGCAAAAGTGCTCCCCAAACGCTGGGTGCGTTGGTTGACGGCGGTTTTGGTGCTTGTTGTGGGGGCGAGGGTGCTATCATGGAGCTAACACCAAAGATCTTTTGAGTTGGCTTGGAATTGCAATAAAGGTGTTGATGCCGAGTAGCGTTTAGAATCACCGTATTTTCCAATCCCGTTAAGGCGAAACTGCAGCCAAAATCTGCCGAGGTTTTAGAGTGATAAAAGCCATTCAAATGCCAGAGGTGCTGAGTGATGACATGTCCGGGGCAAGGCGTTACCCCTTTGTTGCGCTGGGTTTGCTCACGGCATCGATCCTTTTTTTTTGGATCGGAAAGGATGTCGCCCATGAACTTATTAGGAAGTTCCCGAAGGGCGGAGAGATCATATTCTACACCGCTGCGCTTTTTTCGCTTTGCGTCGCGTATTTCAGCCCAACTCCCAACACTAAGCTTTTTCGGCTGCTGGCTGGCGGAACAGGGCTGATCCTAGCCGCAGTGGCGGCACCTGTGTTCGTTGGCTATCCCGTCGCAAACATCGATTTTGCACCGCTATCCCAGCGTCTCTTTTTGATTGGCCCGACGATTGTGATCATTTTTGGTATCTTGGCATATTGGCGGCCAGTATTGTTGATTGGCTGCGGGTTTTTCCCGCTTGTTGAAAGAGCGCTGGTGCAGCACATTTCAGGCCTGCCAATAAGCAAGCTTGATATCTACCCCGTCTATGAGGTCGCCATTTTCTTAGGCGTCGCCTCCGCGATTTTCGCGATTGCTCACCATGTTTGTGGATGGATGAAAACCTGGCAATTGGGCCAACATGAAGAGAGGTTTTTCGGGCTGGCCTGGATATTTGCTTTGGGCATTCACTTTGGAAATTATTTCTATTCAGGCGTCCAAAAAATAAAGATAGACGGACCGCTACTTTCTTGGGTTATGCATAATGAAACAAACAGCACAGCCTTGCTGTCGGCATGGTTTAATGGGCGCTGGATGTTCTCTCAATTTCCGGAATTCACAACTTCTTTGGTCGAATACCTTTCCTACACAAATGTACCGACGAATATCTTTGTTTTATGTATTCAACTGGCCGCCCCAATTGCTTTTCTTCGATTGAATTGGATAAAAATCCAAACAGTCCTTTATGATATCATGCATATTGCAATTTTTGTTATTGCGGGCCTGTTCTTTTGGAAATGGATTTTGCTGAATTTTGCGTTTCTGCTTAGCGCTAGAAAATTCGATTCTGAAAAGTATGATTTGACGGTTAAAGTCGTGGGGATATGTGCGGTTGTTCTTGGGTTTAATGTGGCCCAAACTGCAAAACTTGCCTGGTACGATACCGAAGCGGTTCTTGCACGGACGTTTTATGCCCACACTGATGATGGGAGGGAATATCGGGTCCCAATCAGTTATTTCCTGAACCAAGGTTACAGCGTCTCGCATGGACGTTTCTATCTCGATCCAAGCTCCCATTTCCCTACGTCGCCAGAAGGAAATACCCGTTTCTTCGATGTCCATCAGGCCTCTTTGAAGTGCGATTTTAGCGATCTTCCACAAGCCAAAGCGTATCGAAAGAGCAAAGAATTTACCCAGACCAATGAACAAACGGTGAGGTTTGTGCAGGCGCATCACAAACTGTTTAACAGCCTATCCGATGATGGTAGGTTCAACTACGTTCTGTTTCCCTTTCATCACCTTTCAAACCCCGCAGACTATGATGACTTCTTTGCACTCGATAAGCGGCGAGTGACATCATACTCTTTGGTTACGCGCTCGCTTTGTGTGTATACTCAGGATGGCCGCCTCAGAACTAAGGTTCAACATGAAACCCGATATGAGATCCCGCTCAACTGATCTGGTCATCATCTATGACGGTGATTGCCCGTTTTGTGCAGCCTACATGAAGATGCTGAGACTTCGTGATAGCGCTGGTGCGGTTTCTTTGATCGATGCGCGATCTGATCATCCTGAAGTGATGCGTGTCAAACAAGCTGGCATCGATCTTCAAGAGGGCATGGTGGTGAACTACGGTTCTAAGGATTACTACGGCGATGAAGCGCTTACCGTGCTTTCAATGCTAAGCTCGCAATCAGGACTGTTGAACAGGATCAGCGCTTGGATCTTCAAAAGTAAGTTTCGAGCCAGTCTGTTGTATCCCCCAATGAAGCTTGGTCGCGCATTCACTCTTAAGCTTCTTGGGCGCAAGCCAATCACGTAACGTCATTTATTCGTGCGGGCAGGATGCACAGCAGCCAGCCAGATCGTTTCAAAACATACGAGTACGAAAGCGTACATAAGATGGAGCAAAAATGGCTCCCCGAGTTGGAATATAACCTTCGTTCGTGAGCTTTCGTCGCCCCTCAAATTAAGCAGTAAAAACAATAGATAAATCCCCATTCATTTCGTAGCTTTTCGTTGATCTTCTCCTGTTGCCGCGTTATTTTGTGGTAACGAATGAGGGAGCAAATTGAGGAATGCC
>JBCAZT010000110.1:0-8818 GCA_038532855.1 Pseudomonadota bacterium | reverse complement strand
ACCGTTTTCAATCGCTTCTGAGAGCGGGACATTCGCAAAGTTATGTCGCTCTACTAAGCTGACCCGGCCCTCATCATCGTAGACCCGTTTCAACGTACCACCGGCATGATGAATCCGCGGGGTCTGTGTGGGGCCGATCAGCGTCGTAGGCGCAACTGCGGCTGCCTGATGTTTTTCGGCGCTTTCGACAAGCGCTTCAAGCCAGTTGGGTGAATGTTCAAGATCGTTATCGCAAAAGGCGATGTATTTGGTTTCAACCTTCTTCAGAGCTATATTGCGCGCTCTATTTGGTAGGACAAATTCGTGCGTCTCGATCAATTCGAAGGGACGAATTTTTTGTAGATTTTTGATGGCATTAAGCACTTTATTGGGCGCGCCCCCATCAACAACGATAACAGGGACATCGGCCGGAATAGTCTCAAAGAGTGACTTCAAAGATCTTTCAAGAAACCGGAATCTCTCACGCGGAACGACTGCAACAGTTACATCCATGACCCAGCACTGCCCTTTTAAAGTTGAGAACTTGCGCTTGCAGCCACAACATAGACAGCTGATGGAACAATAGATTCCATACGATTTTGTCGCCAAACACAACTAGAACAATACTCAAATGGTTCTTCGAGTCAAAACCTTGGTCTCGTTTGATTGCATGCGTTGGTCGTCAAATGATGTGGCTCGGCTTGGGCGGAGCGGGGCAAAGATATAGAGATCGGGCAGCACGGACGGATAGAGACGGCTCAACGGCATTAGAGCGATCAAACCGATCAGAGCTGCCGAACCCCGCACATGAGAAACAACGCTATTTACAAAAACCGCGTCACTCGTATAGCAAAATGATACGTTGTATCGTCTTTTCTCACGAGCAGGAAAATGTCCGAAGTTCTCGCCACCTCAGCCTCGCTTTGCACGTCTTCAAGCGTTTTTCATGATGTGATGCGCCCCGAATGCAATTTGGCGGTTTGGGAGAGGCAATCGCCGGCTGCGTTGGAAAACCTTGTGACGGATAATGTTCAAGATGCACGGTTTCAAACCAAGCGAGCAGATCTGCGCCAACGTCTTACGCAAGAACTGGAAAAGTCTGGTTTTGCAAACGGTCTGGAACGCGATGAATTGATTGCCGATGTTGAAATGTTGGCAGATCACTATTGCAGCATTCTGGGCCTTGGCGAACTCGACCTAAGGCTTGAAGTTGTTACGACCAATTCCTGCCGAAAATGGCATGCGGATTATGTGAAGGCACGTCTTATCACAACTTACACAGGTTCGGGCACACAATGGCTTGATCAAAGTGATGCTGACCGGGTGAGGCAAGGGGAAGACCCGTTGCGCATCAATTCCATGTCCGCAGGCGATGTCGGCATTTTTAAAGGCAAGCTTGCCACGGATACGCCCGTTATTCATCGCTCACCACCGATAGAGGGCACGGGCGAAAAGCGGCTGCTTCTGGTTCTCAATCCACCTGAGAGCATGTGATATCTCGCAAATAGCTCTCATCTTTGTCGCGCTTTGGAATCAGGTGCAGTACGGATCAATTCGCATTTCGCCTGCGTTCTCAGTAACATCACGCAGTCCAACAAACTTGCGATCACGTGGTCGAGCAATTGGCTGCGTCATAACGTCCCCTGCGGCTTTTGCCCCATGGCCATCTGGCACCTTCACCAAATGGGCTTAGCAACACCAAAGAACGCTGCGACCATTGTGCCCACATACACGGCAAGAACTGTCACATAAACGGGCTTCAGGTTCTTCGAAAGTGAGGCATTTACTTCGTCGCTGGCTCCTTCGCTTTGTAGACGCATGTAATCCCTTATGGCCGGTTTGAAAGTGACGTCGATCCCAATTGCGAAAGCTGCAATCCAGGCATAAGTGAGCCATTTCAACGCCAGCCATGTTGGGAAAATGTCTGAACCGGCAAGAGAAGCAATTGCCGCGCCTCCCATCCCAATGACTGCAAGACCTTGGATCGCCAGCACGCCCATTTTTGAGATCGCGCCGAGTTTGGTCATATCATCAGCGAACACATTGATAATCACAACGCCGAACCAAACGATGCTGATCGCAATGCCAAGGCTAGCACTCGGGAAATTGATCCCAAGCCCAGCGGATTGCATATAGAGACCTGTTGCAAAGACGAGCGGCACCATAATTCGGGGTGCCACATCAAGGATCATTGCTAACTTTAAGATGGTTAGGCGTGTTTCCGTGCTGAGTTCGGTGTTTTCGGTGAACTTGGTGCCTATGATCACGCCCACGTCAGTGCCGAGCCAAAGCACCCAGCCAAGCAGGTGCAAATACAACGCTAAAATGTAGAATGGGTGGTCCATTTAGAATCCTCCAGCTGCGCGCATAAAGTGATGCTTTTTTGGGAAACGGGGCGGGTGTTTAGACAAAGGGATCGCTTATCCGTTTTAACACCGCTGCAAACGGGCGCTCTTCGAGCGCATGAATTTCGCGCCAAATCATTTCGCAATCGATCTGCCTGTTTGCCGTGTAAGTCATGCAATTGCGAAACTTCTGGAATTGTGCGTCTCGCGATAGCGGGTTTTCCGGGGAGCCGGATTGGTGCGCTATCTCAAAGGTGTGCTCATCCCCATTCTTAGTGCTCACGATCAGGGTTTGAGGCCCAAAGGTAGAAACGTCGGTTACATGATTGTGTTGGACCGAAATGCGTGCGGCAAGATCGGCCGTTACGCCGTCATTCAAGCTTTCTGATCTGAAGCTCTCGAACGATACTTTGCCGCTCGTAATCATTGTGGCAGCTAGGTAGGGAAAGCAGAGCCGCGCATAATTGACTGCGGGTTCAGCGATGTAGCGGCGGCCGACTAGCGTGTTGATGATCGGCGGGGCCAAAAGCACAGCACTTTCGATATCGTCCATGCTTAAGCCTGCATCCAAAGCTTGCTGAACAAGCGCGAGCCCGCCTTGGGCTGCGCGACCCGTTGGGTGGGTTTTGTGCGAGACCTGAGTGATCCGGTATGTATTCCCAAGATCACGAACGGCTATCTGCGGATCATATTCGTCCTCAAACAGGGCGAAATACCCAAACTTGCCTTCAAACACGTCTTGGGGACCAGCCATTCCCGCCGCCGCCAGATCGCAGGCCATCACCGCCGCACGAGACGCGTTGGCAGCTTGAAGCGCCAGAGTAGGCTTGCCTTCTATATGCGCTTGCATAGTCCCCGAACAATGCGCCAGCGCGATACCCAATGCATTGCGAGCGCACGCGTGGTCAAACCCGCGTAGACGTGCAACGCCCAAAGTTGCCCCAAACAAGCCGGCATTGGCGGGGCGAAAAAACTTGAGCGGTGTTTTGGCCGCCAAACCCAAGCCCGCTGCGATATCGACCGCGGCGATGATCGCAGTGAGAAAATCTTCTCCGGAAAGGTCTGGCCTTGCTTCTGCTGTCGCCACCAGCGCAGGCAGAATAGTGGCCATTGGATGGACGACTGCTTCTTCGTGAACACAGTCAAACTCTTGGCAATGGAGTTGGAAGGAATTCACGAAAGCTGCCGAGGCAGCGGGCATTTTTGATTGGCGACCAAATAATGTGCAGCCCTCGGCATTGTGCGCCGTGCCCCAGCTTGACGCCGTTTCGAAAACTTCTTTGGCTAAAGGGGCTTTCGCTCCTGCGACCGCCACACCGAAAGAATCCGCAAGAAACACCTTGGCTGAATGTTTCGCTTCGCCGGGTACATCGGCGAATTGCATTTGCAAGGCATAGTCAGTGAGAGGTTCGGCAATATCCATGAGATGTCCCATTTCTTAATGGGTTTGCATTCCGGAACGTTCTCGCTGTTGCAAGTGACCGTAGGGCGGAGCTTTCATGTAGATTGGATCTGAAAATCGCTGAAGTGGGGTAGGAGGCGATATGACCCCTGTAAACGTGCCGATAGAGGTTCAGCCGCCCCCCACAGATTGGGATCTCGAAATACCATTGGCGATCGTCGGTGGAGGTGCAACGGGCCTTACCGCAGCGACAGCGGCAGGGATGTGCGGCGTTGAATGCGTTGTTTTTGAACGAGACAGCACCCCTACCGGTTCCACTGCAATGTCCTATGGTTCGATCTGCGCTGCGGGCACAAAGCTACAAGCTCGCTCTGGACTGGAAGATACGACTGATGCCCTTGCTGAAGACATTATTGCGGCGGTCAAAGGGCAAACCGACCCGGTGCATGCTCACCTTTTGGCGCAGCAAAGTGCCATAACGCTCGACTGGTTTACTGAAGATCTCGGTCTGGACTTTTCGATTGAAGTCAATTGGAAAGGTTTCGGACATCGCATCCCGCGCCTGCATGGCACGCCCAATCGTAAAGGAGATGAGCTTGTTGCTATGTTGCTCAATATGAGCAGCGATGCAGGTGCGACATTGGTTGGCGATGCACACGTGACAACGCTATACCGGGCTGAAAACGGCCTTATAGAAGGGATGTCCTATACCAGCCCAGAAGGTACGGTGACAGTTGGTTGCAAAGCGTTGATACTCGCATCGAGCGGATTTGCAGGTAACCCAGACCTTATCGCGGAGCACATCCCAAAACTGAGCTCTGCGACCTATTACGGCGCGGAATGGCACAAAGGCGAAGCCGTTCGTTGGGGTAAAAGTTTAGGCGCCGCTATGGCTGATATGTCGTCCTCGCAGACGCTCGGTAATTTGGCTGTTCCGCATAATATCGTGATCCCCCATACGCTGGTGATCGACGGAGGTTTCACCGTTAATCGCGACGGCAAAAGGTTCCATAATGAGCTGGTCAATATCTCCGGACAGGCGCAAAATGTGATCGAGCAACCCGGTCATATTGGTTGGATCATTTACGATCAGGCTGGTCACGACAAGGCATCTTCGCTTTTCGCTGAATATCGCAGCGGATTAGAAGTAAACGCCTATCGCAGTGCGCCTGACATACCCGGCCTAGCGGCTGAAATAGGCGTTCCATCTGACGCCTTGGCGGAGACGTTCGGTCTGGTAGCCAAAAGCGCGGCTTCTGGCAGTGCAGCCGCATTCGGGAGATCGTTTGATGCCGGGCAGGAATTACGCGCGCCCTATTATGCGGTAAAAGTCACTGGCGCTTTGTTTCACACCCAGGGCGGACTTGAGATTGATGAAGCTGCGCGGGTACGGCTGGCAGGGGGCGGTGTGATCCCCAATCTGTTCGCGGGCGGAGGTTGCGCACGAAGCGTCTCAGGCCCCTCTGATTGGGGCTATTTGCCTGGTATTGGGCTGAGCACTGCCGTTTCTTTTGGCCGTCTCGCAGGGGAAAGCGCAGCCGCGTTGGTGAAGCAAAATTAGCGTTTGTTACCGAAATTTGCTGCTTCAATGACAGCAGCCTGTGTCAGGCCAATTGAAAAGGATTATTCGATGCCAGCCTATATGATCGTGACCGCCCATATTCATGAGCCAGAAGAGTTTATGACTGGATACGGACCGGCAGCAGCTGAATTGATTGAAAAATTCGGCGGCGAATATCTTATTCGTGGCCCCGGCGCAGAGTGCCTTGAAGGCGATTTTGGAGACGGTGCTGCTATGGTGGTATCGAAATGGCCGGACAAAGCGGCGGCCAAAGCTTTCTGGAACAGCCCCGAATATGCAGAGGTCAAGAAATTGCGTGCAGGTTTGGCAGACGTGCAAGTCCTATTGATTGATGGCCCTGATATCTCACTTTAGGCTCGCCAACACGTGGTGCCATCGCTTTGCTGCGCTACCCGCTCTGATCTTGGCAATGGCGCGTGATTGTAGCTCAGCGGGGTCCAGTTTTGCCGGATCAAGCTCAATCGCAAATTGGGCAGATGCTTCGTACCAGGGTTCGAAATATGCCTCAGCCCGCGCGATCGACCAGGCGCGTTGAAGATAATTGCCAAACCGATCGGGCTCTATATCGGGATAGAGTTGCTCCGGATCACCATGCGGCGCTTTGGGCCAGATGATTTCTGATGCTTCAAGCGCTTTTGCAGCTTGTTCAATCGCGACCTTAATATCCTCAAAACTCGACGATTGGCCATGGCCCGGTACGTCGATTGCTAGAGCTTCAGGCTCGGGTTGTGTCATCTCGCCTCCCGGACCATGCAACTTTAGGGGCGTGCCTTTGGTGCCTTTCCAATGGATGAAGCCTTCACCAATTGGCAGCCACCCTTCGTCTTGGTCCTCTTCGAGTTTCGGGCAAATCTCAGAGCCACAATGATGTTGTAGGAAAGCGAGGCTTTCCGCTTCATGATCGGCTCTCGTATGTACTTTCTTAGCGTGCCACCCCATTGGCATGTCGCCTAAGCGATCAATATGGACCTGTAATGGGTCTGCGTCATCTGCGGTTATCAAGCATGGTGGCGCATTGGCATCAACGGATGGAATATCGCGCGGCGCTCTTAGTATAGCGCCGTAGCCTGCTTGGTATGCATTGCCTGCATCGAGCATTTCGCTGACTGCCAAAGCGACTTTAGGCAAATCTGCATGAGCGACTGAAAGCCGAGCCTCTTCGCGCGTATCAAACCACGGAAAGACCCAGCTTTGCTCAAGCATTCTGTTCCACAACCAAGTAAGATGCTCGCCATAATCGCTCGGGTGAAAGGCTGGCAGATAGCGATCGCCGAAAAGGCGCATTTCTTCCGCAGTCCAGACGGCATAACCACCCAGCGCGAGACATTTGAAGTGACGCGGTTGGCGTTTGACCGCCGTGACCAGAATAATTGCGCCTGAGTGAAATCCGTAGGCTGCGCAAGGGCCTACACCCAAAGCGTCTAAGAAGGCGCATAAGGCATCAGCGAAATCAGCAATTTCGGGTGAGCCATCCAGTGGATCGGATTGACCAAAGCCTGCAGTGTCAGGGGCAATGCAAGTGAAATGCTCGCCCCATTGCTGCATAAGCGCTTCGTACTCAGCACTCGAACGGGGGCTTTGATGGACCATGAGTAGCGGCGGACCTTTTCCGCATTTCCTATAATGGACCTGTCGTTGCCCCTGCGTGGCAGTTTCCGGGACTGTGAGGATATGCCGAGTAATTGAGTTCATGAATTTGGCCGTTCTAGGTTACCCAATTTCCGTTTAGTCTTGAGCACTTCTACGCTTCAAGGTGCCTTTCAGAAGGAACCAAGGCGCGGAGAAACTGATAACTATCGCCCTGCGGGAAGACCGAAGACGCGTATGCTAGCACACATACAGAAGCTGATTTTGTCTCCAGTGTGGATGACGATCATAGGAATAACATTATGAAGGTTCGTAACCCGCGAAGTGGCTTGGATGATTACGAGTTTAATGAGTGCCCGCGTGAGCATCTGACTGCCGAAGCTGTGCGACTGCGAAAAGCGCAAGTTGAATGGGAGGAGCTAGGCCCTAATGGCCGGGCAAAGGTTCTCATGCGCTTCGCAGATGCGATTGAAGTTGCGATGCCTGCAATAGCCTCTGCCCTGACAATCGACACCGGGCGCAGCGCCGTATCATGGATCGAAGTACAGGCATGCATTGCAAATATACGAAACTGGGCGGTTCGCGGTCCAGAGTTGTTTGCAGCGCTTGATCGCGGACCCAAGGCATCGACCACTCCCGGCGTTCAGATCGTGACGGAATATTCAGCCTTTCCTTTGTTTGGTGCGATTTGTCCTTGGAACTTTCCGGTTATCTTAAGCCATATTGATGCAGTCCCCGCGCTTATGGCGGGCAGCGCTGCGCTGGTGAAACCGAGCGAAGTCACACCGCGATTTGTTGAACCGATGAACGAAGTGCTCTCGCAGATACCGGAATTGCCCCTCGCTTATGTTTTGGGTGGGCCAGACGTTGGTGAGGCGTTGATCGAGGAGGTCGATTATGTCTGCTTTACCGGATCAACGGCTACAGGGCGCAAAGTTGCTCAGGCTGCTGCGCGCGAACTTATCCCAGCCAATCTGGAGCTTGGCGGCAAAGATCCCATGATCATCACTGCCAGCGCTGATCCGCAATGGGCAGCGGATATAGCTCTTCGCGCGTCAATTGTTGCAACTGGTCAGGCTTGCCAATCCATTGAAAGGGTTTTTGTCGCACGCGAAATAGCAGAGCCATTTCTGTCAGCTTTGGTTGCAGGCGCCAAAGGGGTTGAGCTGACCTATCCTGACGCAGCGTCAGGTCATATAGGTCCCTTCATTTTTCCCGATCAGGCAGGCAAAGTTCAATCGCATATTGATGATGCAATTGCGATGGGTGCGCGAATTTTGACCGGCGGACAGATCGAAACGCTTGGTGGTGGCCAATATTTGCGCCCCACTGTGCTGACTGATGTTACCTGCGATATGGCGGTCATGCGCGAGGAAACCTTTGGGCCGGTTATCCCGGTTACAGTCTTCGACAACATCGAAGCAGCTATCGTCCAAGCAAATGATACCGAGTACGGACTTTCTGCCGCTGTTTTAGCCGGTTCAATCGATGAAGCGCATCAGATCGGGTTGCGGCTTGATGCAGGCGCGATCAGTTTGCAGGATGGCGGGCTTACCAGCATGGTCGGAGATGCAGCAAACCAGTCGCGCAAATGTTCTGGCTTAGGGCCAAGCCGGATGGGCGATATGGGCATGCTTCGGTTTTTGCGCGAGCAGGCTATGATAAGGCAAACGGTTAATGCATTGCCGATAGCAGCATATGCCGAAGGTCAGGCGGGTTGACCAATCGTGAGGCAATCGCGTGCTCGGACGTGGCAATGGTTTAGAGACGGCAAGCCATGGAAACGCACACTATGCGACGAATGGAAAATCGCCGCACCATGATTACCACCTAAATTGAGTGTTCTTGCAAAGGCCTCCACACATTAGCTTTCGTACCCATTGTTTTCGATCACGACGACCTCGAACTGCTAGAGGAATGATA
>JBCAZT010000109.1:0-8860 GCA_038532855.1 Pseudomonadota bacterium | reverse complement strand
GGCAAGGGAAAAGCAGGATCCGGATCAAACATTGGCTGGTTGGTCAGCGGGCTTTTCCAATCGACGATATAGGTGCGCGCTGAAATCCGCCATTCCATGACATCGCTTGTATTGCGCTTTTCCCATTCATCAAGGTAGCGCCCACCAATCATATCGCCCGCGATCGAACCATCTTCCTGAAGCCTCCCGCCGCCAAATACTCCGTAACACTCGCTGCTCGCGCTGGCCGAAGAATGGAACCGGATAAGGGGCTGCGAAAGCATATGCCAGCGCCGTGCAAGGCTGCTTTCCGTTTCCATCACGACAGGCAGGAAATCTTTCGCAGGACCGCTAAAAAAGCCATATTCAATATGAGCATCGGGCCAGTAACAGCTTGCTTGGCCATCGGCGTCTAACCAATCGAGCGTGCGGCAATATCGCTGGATCACATCGCCGATTTGCTGCCTGTCTATCAGCTCTTGCAGAGCTTTTTCGTCGAATTGCACCATCGCCCTCTCCTCTTTTTCACCAATTGTTGCCGCCCATCATTCGCGCGATCAAACGCTATGTGGCCACCCGCAGATTGGAGAGGGCGGATATGAGCAGAATTGCAAAGCTTGAGCCGAAAGATTGGGACCCGCGCATCACAGCAGCCCTTCAGCCTGAAAATCTCAGCGATCTGGAACAGGGCCTCACCCGCTACTTTGCCCATTGCCCTGAGCTTGCTTTGGGGCTGATGCAGTTTGGTGGCGCACTCAAAACCAAACGCACTTTGCCTAATCGATTGGTGGAGCTGGTTCGGCTGAGGATTGCGTTTTTCAATCAGTGCCGCAGCTGCATGGCCATCAGGTACAGCGATGCGGTAGCCGATGGCGTTGATGAAGGGGCAGTGTGCTCTTTGGAAAAGCCGCAAGAGGCCGAAAACCTTAGTGATGCTGAAAAAGCCGCGATCCATTTTGGAGAATTGATGGCGCGCGATCATCTGGGAATCGATGATGCCGTCTATGATGGTCTGCGCGAGCATTTTAGCGAGGCTCAGATCGTCGAATTGGGCATGACCTGCGCGTTTTTTGTCGGCTTTGGTAGGCTGGCTGCGACCTATCACATGGTCGAAGAATTGCCCGAAGCCTTCCAGAAACTCGATCCTGTCGCTCCGTGGGGCGAAGACAAGATTGAGGTGCGATAAGCATGGCCAGCGAATCGCAAACACCCAACGTTAATCTGTTCGATATCGAAACGCAGCAGTGCCCCTATGATGCGTACAGAACACTGCGTGACGATGCACCCGTATATCAAATTCCGGGCACCCCTATGTTTGTCATCACGCGCTATGATGATGTGCGCGAAGTGTTGATGGACCCGGTTCGGTTTCGCAGCACAGCGCTTGATCAAAATATGCGTAATTCTCCGGCGGATATGGAACGCGGGCGCAAGATTACGGAACGCTTTGAGGCGAAAGGATGGGTGCCCGCGCCAGCGCTTGCCGCGCGTGATGATCCGGGTCACAAACAGATGCGCGCGATGTTCAATTCAGCCTTCAAACCTTCCAAAATCAAAGAGATTGACCCGCAGGTTGAAAGCCTTGCTTTTGATCTGATTGATGGCTTTTTGAAGGATGGCAAATGCGACTGGGTCAAGCAGTTTTGCATTCCCTTGCCGCTGTTTATCATTGGCGAGCAGATGGGCGCGAAGCGGGAAGACATGTGGCGTATCAAAGGGTGGACCGATGCCTTCTTTCACCGCATTTCGATGATGCTGCCCGAAGACAAGCACATGGAAATGATCGACCGAGAGATCGAAGCGCAGCATTATTTCCAACCGATCTTTGAAAGATTGCGCGAGCATCCCGATGACAGCTTAATTAGCGTGCTTGTGAACACTGTGATCGAGGAGTGGGGGCGCCCGCTTAACGATAATGAACTGCATGCTGAAATGATGGCGGACACTTTCGTTGGCGGGTCGGAAACCACCACCAATGCGCTGGCCGCGGGCATGAAGCTGCTGATTGAAAACAAGGATGTTTGGCAACAGCTCAAATCTGATCCTGACCGCTATATGAAAACCTTCGTCGAAGAAGTCGTGCGGCTGGAAAGTCCGGTGCAATCGCTGATGCGTTTCACCCATGAGGACCAAGAAATCGCGGGTGTTACCATTCCAAAAGGGTCGGTGGTCAATGTGAGGTATGCAGCTGCCAACCGCGATGATCGCGCGTTCGAATGCCCTGAAAAGCTTGATCTCAACCGGCCCAAAGCGGGATCGCATATGGGCTTTGGATCAGGCGTGCATCATTGCCTTGGCGCGCCGCTTGCCCGGCGCGAGCTGATCTGGGGCTTTACCGCTGTTGTGGAGCGGTTTGAGGATATGTGGTTTGCAGATGGGAAGAATGATTTCAGCTACCACCCGCACTTCTTGCTGCGCTCTTTGAAAGAGCTGCACATTGAATTTGAACCCA
The DNA here is from genome assembly GCA_038532855.1 of Pseudomonadota bacterium. Classification (GTDB taxonomy): domain Bacteria; phylum Pseudomonadota; class Alphaproteobacteria; order Sphingomonadales; family Sphingomonadaceae; genus Erythrobacter. The sequence goes on along the minus strand of JBCAZT010000109.1, from coordinate 6,429 downwards.
AAAAGTAGGCCGTTATTGGTTCGCCCGCGCCGCTGAGCGCCCGGCGAGATATCCGAAAGTCAGCGCGGGGCCCAAAGTGCCGCCCGCGCCTGCATAAATGCCGCCTGTGGGGCACGCGATGGCATTGCCCGCGCCATAAAGGCCGGGGATCGGATCGCCATCATGGCCAAGAATGCGCGCCTTACCATCGGTGCGCGGTCCGCCATTGGTACCCAGCACACCCATCCGCAGCTCAACAGCATAGAAAGGCGCTTGCTCAACTGCTCCTAAAGTCACCGCCACGCCGTCGCGGGATCGATCGCCATAAAAATGATCATACGCGGCTTCCCCGCGTTCAAAATCAGGATCATGCCCTTCTGAGCAATGCTGGTTAAAACGCGCGACGCTGGCTGAAAGCGATTGGCTCTCTATCCCTAATATATCAGCCAAGCCTTCCAATGTGTCTGCGCGAACCACCCAATCTGGCACAGGCTGCCCCGGCAGACGTGGGCCTATGGGGTAAGTTTCGACAAATTGCGCATCAAAGATCAGCCAAGCAGGCAGGTTGGGATAATCATAGGTCTGCGGATCAAACTGATGAAATGCGCCTGCCAATGCCGAATAATTGGCCGCTTCATTGCAGAACCGTTCGCCTTTTGCATTCACAATCATGGAATGCGGCACTGTTCGTTCGATCAGCACAGGCACTGCGCGATCTTGCCCGCCGGGCCAACTGCCATCGGGCACCACCAATGTCGGCGCCCACCAGCCTTGTGTCATATTGCCCAGCTTCGCTCCCGCTTGCATGGCGAGCTTTAATCCGTCGCCTTTGGCAGTCGGCGGGCTAGCTGGCGCATCCATTGGGCCGCGCAAGAATGTTTGGCGCAAATCCTCATCCCATTCAAAACCGCCCGTGGTCACAATCACGCCAGAGCGCGCTTTAAGAACGAACGACGCGCCTTTGTGCGTACCCTCAACCCCGGTGATCTGATCACCTTCTTTGATAAGCTTGCGCGTCTCCACTTCCAGGATGGGTTCAATTCCGCGCGCAAGGCACGCTTTAAGAAGGCGCGCAATCATCGCCTGGCCGAATCCGCGCTCATTTGCAGCCATGCGCCTCTGCAATTCTTCTGGCGGTACAACGCCGCTGCCCCCGCCCAAAGGCGTCTCGCGCAGCATCATCGGTTTTGGCTCTTCAATCGCGGTGATGCGCCCTGCCCATTCGCCCAGTTCATCAAGCGAGAACAGGTCATGATCAAGCGCACGCCCGCCTTCAGGTTTGGCGCCAGGGCGATCGAGATAATAGTCCGGATACCCTTTGAGAAGCGCGACTTTCAGCGCGCCAGTGTCTTCGAGAAAAGCGAGCGCCTCGGGCCCTGTATCGACAAACGCCTCTAGCGTTTCATCCACCAAATCGCCTTGATCGAGCGCTTTGAAATAAGCGAGCGCTTCTTCCCGGCTATCCGTCATTCCGGCAGCGCGCTGGCGCGGATTGTCGGCGACCCAAATAACACCGCCGGACACCGCGCCCGTGCCGCCGATGCGGTCAAACCGCTCAATCAAAGCAACCGAAGCTCCCGCTTCGTACGCGGCGAGAGCGGCGGTCATTCCCGCTGGCCCGCAGCCGAGGATGATTACATCACAATCTTGCATGGCGGAGTTGATGCGCGCACCACCCCTTAAACGGCAATGGGCTATTTTGTGGATACGCTGAGCGCGCTGTCTCGGCTATCCATGCATCAAAAGGAGAGGCTTATGAAACTCGAAGGCAAAGTCGCAGCAATCACTGGCGGAACCGCAGGCCTTGGAAGAGGCATTGCTGAGGCGTTTATGGCGGAAGGTGCCAAGGTCGCTCTGTTCGCGCGCAATCGCGAAAAAGGAGAACGCGTGATCGAGGAATTGCGGGTCGGACGGCAAGGCGCAGACCGGGCCATTTTTGTTGCAGGCGATGTTATGAACCAGAAAGATGTTGAGTTCTTTGTAGACACCACCATCGATGAGTTCGGTACTATCGATATCCTCGTCAACAATGCAGGCGGCGCTGGCGATTTGCAGCCCATGGTCAACCTGTCCGACGAAGCATTTGATGAAGCGATGAAATGGAATGTCTATTCCACCTTTTGGGCCACACGGCGCGCGCTTCCTGAAATGATCCGCAAAGGCGATGGCCGGATTATCAATATGTCGTCGATGGAAGGCAAACACGGAAAGCCCGTCTTTACCGCCTATACCGCTGCCAAACACGCTGTGAACGGGATCACCAAATCGCTTGCGCGCGAAGTGGGTGAAGCAGGTGTAACGGTCAATTCAATCTGTCCAGGCCTTGTGGTGACAGACATCATCAAAAACAATGGCCCTGCTACCGCCAAAGCGATGGGCATGGAATTTGATGAAATGATCACGATGTTCGCACAAGAAGCCGCGATCAAACGCCCCAACACAGTCGAAGAAATCGCGGCGGTCGCCATGTTGCTCGCCTCAAAAGAAGGCGCCGGCATTACAGGCGCCATGATCAGTGTCGATGGCGGGACCGCGCAATTTTGATCCCAGATCCGTTTCTCTTGAAAAAAACGTTAATGAATTGGGGGTACGTGCATACGTTGAGAGGCCTAACAACAAAAAAGACCACAAACCGTGTACACAATTTGCGCCAAGCCAGAAAATCACCGCGTAGAGGTTACGTTTGAGGGACCTCATGATTATGACCACGTGGCTTTTTCAGCGGAATTAAGAGAGGCGGTGCTGTCGATCCGTTCGAGCGATGGCCATTTTGATCTGCTGGTCGATTTTTCCAAAGGGCAAGTTCTTCCGCAAGAGATCGCCCATAGAAGCGAACAGAACATTGCGTGGTGCCTTTCGCAGGGTATGCGAAAGTCAGCCAATGTGATGCCAACAACAACTCATCGCATGCAAGTGAAGCGTTTATCCAATCAAGATGAGCGATTGGGCTATTTCCCCTCACGCCCATTGGCTGAAAGTTGGCTGGAAAGCTGACCTGCGAAGCGATACCGCTACGGGTTTGAAACAGGCCTTTGATTTATTGAACTTTCTCATATATTCTGCGCGCATTATACAAACACGGATGGGAGAGGCCCGTGTACAATGTTGATGCCAATTTGGGCAAAAAACGCGTCGAGGTCACCTCTGAAGGGGCCCATGATCACGACATGGATGAATTCGTAGAAAAGGTGAAAGAGGCTGCGCTGCATGTGCTCAAGCAGCATGACCACTTCGACATCTTGACCGATCTATCTCAAGCTATAACGCTGCAACAAGATCGCACGCAAGCGACCACAGACTTGCTCGAATGGTGCCACAAAAATGGCCTTCGCAAATCTGCCAATGTGGTCGGAACTCTTGTGCAAAAAATGCAGATCAACCGCATTAGTGGTCAGAGCGAAAAAGTCGCTTCATTCACTTCAAAAGCCGAGGCTGAGCGCTGGCTGGACGAAGAATAAGAATTCATCGACTTGCGTTACCCGTCGGCCGCTTTTGCCATCGCAGCACCGACAGCGGCCTGAATATCGGTGGCTTGAGGGTTTCCTCTGATGGTCACACCGCCATTGGGCTGAATGTTCTGGCCTGTCACAAAAGCCTGATCTGTCGAAAGCCACAAACATGCCTGCGCCACATCTTCGGACGTGTTCAAACGCCCAAGCGGATAGCGCGGTAAAAAGGCATCAACTAGGCCTGGCGTTGCAAAGGCACCCTCGGTCATCGGGCTCTCGGTGAAAGCGGGGGAGACGCTGTTCGCTTTGATACCCAAATGCCCAAAGTCATTGGCGACACATTCAATCATCGCTTCGCCTGCGCGTTTGGAGCCTATGTAAAGCGCGTGATTGTTGATCAACGCCTTGGTCGTGGCAGAGCTGATTGAAATCAAAGAACCGCCCATCGGCGCTTGTTCGCTCATCACTTTGACAAAAGCTTGCAAGAAATGGTGCGTGCCTTTGAATTGAAGGTCAGCCATCATATCGACCTGATCCAGCGTCGTCTCAAGCAGTCCGGATAGCAGACCCACTCCCACACAATTGACCGCTGCATCAACGCGGCCGAATTCGGATTTCGCTTTTTCCGCCATTGCATGAACTTGTGCATGATCGGTGATATCGCAAAGGGCATAGGAACCGCCGATCTCTTGGGCCAAAGCGGCAAGAGGTTCTTCTTTGCGTCCAGCCACCATCACCTTTGCACCTTCGCTGGCGAACAATTTAGCGACCACTTGGCCCATATTACCCGGCGTTGCTGCCCCAAGAATAACTGCGGTTTTGCCGTCCAATTGGCCCATCGTTTCTCTCCTTTGTTTGCCAAGGTTCTAGGCTGCGAGGTCGGGCAAGGCTCTTGCCAAAAGTGTTTATTGCCGCTGCCATCATGCTTTCCGATAGTGGGGTTACAAAGCGCCAACAAAACGGAGAGGCACGCCATGTTCACAGGGCCATTGGAAGATCGCATCGCAATCAGGGAATTAAACGATCTGTATGGGGACGGCGTAGTGCGCAATGACCCTGAAACCTGGGGTTCAATCTGGGCAGAAGATGCAACCTGGCATTTCATGGGCCAAGAACTTGAAGGGCGCGAGGCAATTGTTGGTCTTTGGAACGGCGCGATGAGCAATTTTGAGGCTGTCAGCTTTAGCTGCTCGCCCGCTGCGATTGAAGTCGATGGCGACACGGCAACCGCCCGGGTACAGACGCAGGAAATCTTGAAGGGTAAAGACGGCAGCACGCGCCATATTGGCGGGCTATACACCGATAAACTTGCCAAGATTGATGGCGAATGGCGCTTTACTCACCGAGCATGGCAAATGATCGCGGAATTCCAACCCGCTGAAGCGGCATAAGGGGGACATCCAGACCATGGCCAAAATTGTCATTTCCGCTCAGATTGATCTTCCCGCTGAGAAACGCGAAGAAGCGCTCAGAACCGCGCAGCCTTTTATTGATGGCGCGCTGAGACAGGATGGTTGCATCCATTATGATTGGAGCGCTGATCTTAACAATCCCACCCGCGTCAATGTGTTTGAAGAATGGGAAAGCGAAGATGCGCTTGCGCACCACTTTGCAAACAAGCATTATGCAGGGATGCTGGGTCATTTGGGCAAGTTTGGGATCGATAATGCGGTGAGCCGCAAATACCGGGTCGATGCCGAAGGCGAAGTTTACGGACCCGACGGCGCACCAACCGAGAAATTCGTCTGACCGTTGAAGGTGCCATCTTGGGCGCAATCCTTGCGGGAGGGCAGGCGCGGCGATTTGGCAGCGATAAAGCGCAGGCTAAATGGGATGGCATCCGTCTGATTGATAGGGTCGCTGATGCGTTGGGCGCGCAAACGACAGCTTTGATCGTGTGCGGGCGCGATGAACCGGGCTTTGGTTGCATACCTGACAAGCCAGCGAAAGGCATGGGGCCGCTTGGCGGGCTGTTTGCCGCACTCACCTTCGCGGAAGACAACGGCTTTGCGTATGTTCTTTCAGCAGGCGTCGACGTGCCCAACCTTCCCGACAATCTGATCGCACAATTAGCAGGCGAGAGCACGGCGATTGCAGCCTCGCAGCCCGTGGTTGGGCTGTGGCCGGTTTTAGTGGCGCCCGACCTTGCCGATTTCATCGACGAAGGCGGACGTGCGCTTTATGGTTTTGCGGACAAAGTGGGCGCGCGGCGGGTGGAGATTGACCCGCCGCTTATCAATGTGAACCGGCCTGAGGATCTTTCAGGCTAGGCGAGGTTCACAATTTCAAAAGCTGCTTACCCCGGTTCTTGCCAGAAAACAGACGCTGCAACGTATCGGGTGCATTCTCAAACCCTGATTGAATGTCCTCTTGGTATTTAAGGCTTCCATCCTTCACAAACCCTTCTAGCCGTTTGCGAATACCGGGAAACTCATTCATCCAATCCAACACAATAAATCCCGCCATCGTGCCCCGGCGAAAGACCAGGTTGAAGTAGTTTTCCGGCCCTGCTGGCAATTGGCCTGTTTCATAGCGGCTGATCCCGCCGCAAATCACAACGCGTGCATTCGTGGCGATGTTGGCCAGCATATCGTTGAGGATTGATCCGCCAACATTGTCATAAATGACATCGACGCCGCGCGGACAGTGCTCTTTGATCTGTTCTTTAACACCGCCCGCTTTGTAATCGATGGCCGCGTCATAGCCTGCTTCTTTGACAAGCCATTCGCACTTTTCTGCGCCGCCTGCGATACCAACCGCGCGGCATCCCGCTATTTTGGCGAGCTGGCCGACGACCGATCCCGTTGCTCCAGCCGCGCCAGACACCAGTACAGTATCCCCTGCGACAGGCTTTCCAACTTTGAATAGTCCGCAATAGGCCGTCAGCCCTGTCGTTCCGAGCACAGAAAGGACTGCCGTGGGGGATAGCGACGTTTCGACCTTGGTCAGCCCTTAACGCCGCCGAAAACAATACCTTCCGAAATTTTTCCGGGCAATAAAG
>JBCAZT010000108.1:0-8953 GCA_038532855.1 Pseudomonadota bacterium | reverse complement strand
GGCGCCGTGGCCGACTGCGCCCGGGAAAGCAAGTTTGCCAGACACTGGTTTGGGCGCTGATGGCGGTGCCGCTTCAACGGGCGCAGCGCATGCACTGAGCCCCATCACCACAGCGCATCCCAGCACCAATCCTGATTTTCCGACGAACCCATTTCGATCGATGATATCGGCGATCATGCCGGTCTCCCTGCTATTGAGGCGTCCTGCGTTTTGTTCGCGACGTTATCATCATTGGACTTGTTGAAATAACCGTACCGCCACAACAAAGGAGCGGCAAGGATAGAGAATACAAACTGCTTGCCCTTCGGCATCTTAGCCTTCCAGCTTACGTCCTTTTTGATGACCAGTTCATCTTTCATCCGGTGACGTGATCCTGCGACCTGATGCTGGGGTTTCATAATCTGCCCGCCGTGATCGGGTTGGACGTATTCCTCGCCTACCCGGGCCATAATGCGCTTCACGGTCGCTTCAGGGTTAGCGACGAAATCTTCGTAACGCACACGAATGCTGCGCTGTTTCGGCAACCTCCAGCGCATTATTTCTGCGCCCATATTGACGATAAACCAGCGGGCTGCGGTGAACCACAATGGTTTGGGCTTAAGCTCTTTTTGGATGCCTTCTTCTACCTTGATGCTGTAAGGCTTCATCATAGACCACGCGACCCCGCGTCCGTCTCTCACCACATGAACAAGGTAAATCTCGATATCGGGATTGGCATGAATGCTCGATGCACGGCCGGGCAATTTTGAGCTGTCTAGGATGATATTGGTATCAGCCTGCGCGGCGATCTCGGTGAAAAGGGATCCCGTCAAGCTTTTGTAGTTCGTGATGTCTTCATTAGGAATAAGCTTTGAAAACAGTCGCTTTACACTGAACAGAAATTCAGTGCGTTCAAGCAGCTTGCCATAGGATGACATCGTCCAGTCGCTGTTCTTATCCTGCCACCGTTTGACAACGGGGCCCCAAAAACCACAGTCGCTCACCGTTTCGCGGCATGCGCAATATTCATCATGTTCCCAAACATGGCGGGGTAGGGCTGTGATTTCACCAGCGGCGAATACACATTCTTGCTGACCAACGGCGATATCCAATAGTGTCGTGCCGCTACGACCATAGCCAGCGACATAGATCAGCTTCAAAGGCTCTGATCGGGTCTCTTGGCAAGGCATAATGCGTGGGGTCCTGACGTGGATACGGAACGATTAGCTATGTAAAATCCTACATTATATCTACTAGTAGCAAGGTATCTTTGGTATATCCGCGTGACCAATAACTGCTACGAAGTGATAGCCCCAATTCGCAAGGTCTCGTCCTTCTACGCAATTGTAACATTTGCCCGCGCACGGCACTAACACATCCTAGATGTCTACCGAGCAAGCCTTTAATCAGCCCGAAGGTGGCGAACACCCTGCCGACTTGCGGGGCGCTCAACTGCTTGAAAAGAGCGATCTGTATGCCCCTAATCCGGTGTATGGGGTTGGCCATGTTGGACATGCAAATGCGGGCGCGCAGGTCCGAATTACCCGTTTTATGCTCTTTGCCGCGGTATTCCTTTGCGGTTGGAGTGTGCTTCGTATTGGCGACATAAACCTTACGCTCAGTGATATTGGCGTCACCCTTGTGGTTTGTGTGATGTTGGTACGCGGAGAACTAAACACACGTCCTTTTGGACAGATGACAGTGTTTTGGATTTCAGGCCTTACGCTGATGTTGGCAGGGCTGCTGCTTAGCACCATAGCCAATGGGGTAATGGTGCGCTGGCTGATCGTCGCGGCACAATATCTGTTCGCGTTCCTTCTTGTACCCATGGTTTTGATGGGTCAGCAAACGACCGTCACAAAGCGGTTGCCCACTGTTTTCGTATTAGGGATCGTGGTTTCGCAGATGATCGGGATTTCTGCGATCTTGTTGTTCGAGCCAGCAGACACTCTCGCCTTAATGGGTGATGGGTTTTTGACAGGAAATGGCCGCGTAGGAGCTATGACAGGCGAGCCAAACCCTAATGGTGCAATGGTAGCCTTTGCATTCCCGATGCTGCTTTATTGCATTCGTAATCGGATGATCCCAACGGGACTTGGTTTACTTTGCGGTGCCATTCTAGCCTGGGGGCTTTTGCTGAGCGGATCTTTTACCGGTTTTGCCGCTTCTGTTGTTGCCACGGGCGTCTATCTGGCTTTTTCTGGATTCAATCAATTCGCCAAAGTCGCAATGGCGGGTGTGGTTGGCATTTTCCTCTTTGTCGCTTCAGGCGCGCCTCTTCCGGAAGCGTTTGAAAATCGTGTCGCGGGCGCTTTGACGACAGGCGATCTTAACGAAGCTGGGACCTTTTCGGACCGCGCTGACCTGATTTCAGAAGCTTGGCAAATGGCAGATGATAATGTGTTGGTTGGCTTGGGAGTTGACCAATATCGCGTGGTTAGTCCTCATGGTGCACCAGTGCACGAACTTCATCTGCTGATTTGGAATGAGGGCGGAGCACTTGGGTTTGTAGGTCTATTGATGCTTTTGCTGATGCTAATCGCAGGAGCAGTCTCGGCGTTGTCGAAAAGTCGGCCAGAAGGCGCGATGATTTTGGCTGTTGTGGCAGTCTTTATGGTCTACACTTTTTCGATACCGCATATGTATTCGCGCCAATGGATCATGCCAGTCTTGCTTGCGATGAGCACTTTCTTTGCCATCCATCCAAACTTTGATGCATTCAACAAGCCGTGGCAGCGCTCCTGATGATAAGCAGCTTGCCGCAACGTTTGTCTGGCTTGTTTGCCAATGACATGCTCCGCTCGCGCCTTGGCAGCATTGCGCATTTGCTTACAGGCAGCATCGCGGTTGCAGGGCTTATGGCGGTAAGCACGGTTATTGCTGCGCGTGCACTGGGGCCAGAGGCTTATGGCGTACTCGCGATTGTCCTTACCATTGGACGGATTTGCGAGCGCTTCTTGAGATTTGAGAGTTGGCAGCCGCTCATCCGGTTTGGCACTCAAGAAGACGTCGAAGGCGACCCTCAAAAGATGGCGCAATTGTTCCTGTTTGGCCTGCTTCTGGATGCAGGCTGCGCATTGCTGGCGGCCGCTGTCATGCTGGGGGCAGGGTACTTCCTACTTCCCGTCGTGGGGCTTGATTATTCTTACTTCTATCTCCTCGCCGTTTTTGCGCCGGCGATTGCGTTTAACATTCGCGGAATGCCCACGGCAGCTTTGAGAATGGCAGGCCAGTTTAAGCGGCTTGCTTATTTCAAACTGTTTTCTGCCCTTTTGCGGGTTCTAATGGCGGGGGCTGCCTATTTTGCAGGTGCCGACATTGCCACATTCTTGGCGATCTGGATGCTCGCCCAATTGATCGACACGGCGGTATTTGCCTGGCTTTCAAAGCTGGCTTTGCAAAAAATGGGTGTCGCAAGCCCGTTCAAAGCCGGCATTGCCGGAATGACCCAGAGGTTCCCAGGATTTATGGGATTTGCTTGGTCAACCAACGCCTCCAGCGCCTTGCGCACTCTTACACAAGAAGCTGACACTTTGTTGGTCGCAGCTTTGGCAGACCCCGCGGCCGCTGGATTTTATCACATTGCAAAACGCTTTGCGAAAGTCGCCCAGCAAGTGGGGCAGCATGTCCAGGCCGTGATCTACCCTGATCTTTCACGCATGTGGGCGCGCAAACAATTTGCAGACGTGCGCGGTATTAAGTTCAAAGTGCAAGCTGCCCTTGGCTCTGTAGCGCTCGCGCTCATTGCTGGAACGTGGTTGGTTGGAAAGCCATTGGTTGAATGGGCTTTTGGAGCTGACTTCGAATTGGTCTTCCCACTCTTGCTGACCCAATTGGTCGCAGTGATGTTCATTATGATCGGAGCTCCGGCCCGTTCGACCATGTTGGCTATGAACCGTCCTACGGTGGTGTTGACGATTGCGGTTCTGGCAACACTCACCTTCTTTGCAGTCGCGCTGTATTGCTTGCCCATCTACGGTGCGATTGGCGCAAATTATGCCCATATCGCTTTCTCAGCTCTGACAGTTATTGCGCTCGAATTTGCATTTCGGGCTGGGTATTCTGCTCCAAAAGATGAAGGGGCACGGGTTGTATGAACGATCTCTCGCCCGGCATCTGTGATCACAATGCAAGCGATCAGCTGTTGCCCGGACGGGTCGCGTTTGTGCTGCCGGGTCTAAGGGCCGGCGGATCAGAGCATGTCGTCACTTTTGTCGCGGGAAAGCTTGTTGAACGAGGACACCAGGTTGAAATTGTTAGCTTCGAAACGGGGGAGGAGGCGCCCTATTACACTCCGGATTCTAGGATTAAGCTCGCCTATCTTTCCCGCCCTGTGACGAAACGGTCGAAACTCGACGGTCTGAAAGAAGTGTTGCTGCGAACCCGCGACATGCGAGCGCATTTTGAAGAATCCAAGCCCGATCTCATTGTCAGTTTTCTAACTCGAACAAATGTGCAAACTGTACTGGCAACGCGCGAATTTGGCATCCCGGTGATTGTCTCTGAACGCAACAATCCTGTGAAGCAGAATCCTGGGAAAGTTTGGAATTGGCTAAGGCGCCAGACATATCCAATGGCAACGGGTCTTGTCACTATGACCCGCGGGGCGATGGACTGCTTTGCGCCTAACATGCGACGCCGATCGTGGGTTATTCCCAATATGGCTGCTTGGGGAGAATTCAACAGCAACGCTGAAAAGGGTGGCAATAAAACCCTCACGGCTGTGGGCCGACTGACTCATCAAAAAGGTTTTGACCTGTTGATCAAAGCTTTTGCCAAAGTCGCTGATAGGCATCCCGATTGGACCTTGCGGATTTGGGGAGAGGGGCCTGATCGCTTAGTCCTTGAACAGATGCGAGACAGTTTAGGCTTATCTGGGCGGGTTGAAATGCCAGGTGTGACAGATGAGCCGGGTCAATGGATTGAAAGCGCGGACGCTTTTGTTCTCAGCTCTCGGTTTGAAGGCTGGGGCCTCGTACTCGGTGAAGCGATGGCAGCGGGCCTTCCTTGTATCTCTTTCGATTGCGATTTCGGACCACAAGACATGATCACTGATGGTGTGGATGGCCTGTTGGTGGAAGACCAGAATCTTGAGGCATTTGCCGCAGGTTTGGACCGGTTTTTAGGCGATGAGAATTTGCGATTGTCTTTAGGCTCACGAGCGAAAGAATCGAGCCAGCGATTTGTCCCCGAGACCATTGGCAAACAATGGACCGAGTTGATCGAAAGTCTCCTCCAAGAGGCTCACCAAGAAAATCCCGGAGTTTAGTGACAATGCTTGCGTCTCTCAAAGCACGTCTGCGCGATTTTAAGCGTTCAAACCACGATGCACGGTTGCAGACTATGCTGGGCACAGTGAACGCCTATCTCGTTTCTTATCCTAAAAGCGGGCGCACCTGGCTGCGTTATCTTCTGTCGCTCTATCTGGCGCGCACTTACGATTTGGGCTTTGAACCTGATTTGCGATCTACGTTTAGAGTGCTGCCAAATTTCGACTTGGATATGCAACGAGGCCTTCCGTCTACTGAAGCGCTGGCCACCAAAAACCTGCCTTTAATCGCGGTTAGCCATCGTGATTATCGCGAAGATCTGTTTGCAGGCAAGAAGACTATCATGCTGGTGCGTGATCCACGAGATGTGTTGGTTTCGTCTTACTTTCATCAGACCAAGCATAAACATCGTTTTGAGGGCGATATCGCGGCCTTCCTTGAAGATCCCATGTATGGGGCGGCGGCCATTGCACAATATCACAATGGTTGGGCTTCGGGATTGGTCAACAGGGAGGCTATGACCGTCAGCTATGAAGAGTTGAGCGATGACACGCATGGCGTGGTGCGCAATATCCTGCATTTCCTAGGCATTGCTGTTGATGAACACGCTCTTGATGAGGCTGTGGCCAAAGCTCAGTTCGATAAGATGCGCAAGAAAGAGCAGCAAACCGGCATACCAGGCCACAAATACAACCGCGAAGATGCAGATGCTTCACGAGTGCGACGCGGTAAGGTTGCCGGATACACAGATTACCTCGGTCCAACCGAAGATGCGCGCGTTGGCGAATTGTTTAACGAGCATCTGACACCAGAGGCGAAAGCGCTTTATACGCCGACAGGGTTCATCGCTTAAATCGTGCACTCGCGAGCAGTTTGATGCGCGTATCATCAGCTAAATGGTCACAAGGGGGCGTGACGTGAAAATTTGTTCGATCACAAACAGCCTTACCTCTGGCGGAGCAGAAGTGCTGGTTACGGGGCTTTCTGCGGAATTTGTGCGGTCGGGTGATGAAACTCTCGTCATTGCTTTGTGCGATGCGCAAGCCGTTGGAAACTCGGCGGGAACAGAAAAAAGAATGGCCAATGAGATTGAGGCGGCAGGCGGTACGTTTGTTTCACTGGGCCTGTCATCCAAGAGAAATCCCCTTGAAGGGGCCAGAGCTTTGCGAAAGGTATTGAAGAAATTCGCCCCGGACATTGTTCACGCTCACACCGTACGCGCATTGCCTATGTTGGCGCTGGGACGGATTAAGGTCCCTCGTGTGCTCACACACCACAACACTCGGCTTCCTTTCTCGCCAAAGATGTTTCCCATTTTTGATCTGATGACTGACACCTATGTTGCGATTGGGGCCGATGTAGAAGACGTTCTCAGCCAATATGTGAAGAAACCGATTGTGCGTATTCCGAACGCGGCAGGGCGTTCATTCGCGCAAGGTTCAAAGCGGAGCAGACCGCATGAACATCCGCATATCTTATCGGTGGGGACTATCAGCGATCAGAAGAACTATCCCCTGCTAATCGAAACAGCGAACGCGCTAAAAGAGAGCCAGCCTGCGCATGCTTTGCCGAAGTTTCAGATTGCTGGCGGCGGGGCGGAACTCGATGCTTTGCGTAAGCGTGTGGAGGAAAAAGGTTTAAACGGCATCGTCGACTTTCTTGGCGAACGGTCCGATGTTCCTCAATTGATGGCGCAAAGCGATATCTATCTTAATGTGTCGCTGTATGAGGGGATGCCCATCACTCTACTCGAAGCGATGGCGTCCGGCCTACCGATTATCGCAACAGACGTTCCTGGCAATTGCGAGCTTGTATCTGACGATGTGAATGGTTTGAAAGCGCCATTGGGCGACCCAAACGCAATTGCTGCGCGGATCAGCGAAACACTCTCTGATTTCGAGCTTTATAGTAGACTGTCCGAAGGATCGGTCAGACGCAGCGGTGATTATTCTATTGAGAATACAGCGGCAAAGCACCGAAATCTCTACGCTTCTTTGATTTCTTAGGCTCCTTAGTGAATCGACCTTGACCGAAAGGGGTAGTCTCAAGAGGGAGCAGATAACTTCGCAATAGCCTTTTACCTTCGGGGCCTCGTTCTTGTATTGAAGAACTGAAGAGTTGCCGCAGACTAACCCCCTTAAGCGGCAATGGATGGAGACAGCCGTGAATGATCTAGCCCTCAATCAGCCTCGGGATAACCTTCCCTCACACCGGCGGGGGTACCTTACCCAGCAGCTTCAACAGCAGCCGCAATCACTCGCGCCTGAGCAATTTGGGTTGCAGGATCTGATCCGCATTTTTGAACGGCACAAGCTGCTTATCCTTGGAATTGTTGCCGCTGTCACTTTGGCAACATTGGCTTGGCAATTGCTGTCACCCAATCTTTATCAAGCGCAAGCCAATATCCAGGTCGAGCTGATCGATGATACCGGCACCAACCAAGCCGACATTCTGGCTCGCAATACCCAGCGCCTTGCCAACGAGAGTAAGCTGTACCGCTCTCGTAACTCCGTGCGCACCGTTGTTGAAACGCTCGGTCTTCACGAAGACCCGGACTTTCATAAGGAGATGGGCGGCGCGCCTTCGGGCAGCGAAGCAGATCAGATCAACAGCGCGGTTTCCACGCTGCTTGGAATGACGCGGGTTGAATCGGAGAATGGCTCTGACTTGATAGAGCTCACCGCAACGGCTCGCTCGCCTGAAATGGCAGCCCAGATTGCAAACGCTTTTCCTGCAGCGGTTCGTGATTTGAAACGAACCCGCAGCGAAGAGCGTCGTCAGGAGTTGCTAGATGATCTAGGGGCTGAACGCGCTGAACGTGTGGATACAGCGAAAGAAGCAGCTGATGCGTTGGCTGAATTCCGCGTTCAAAACCGGATGCTTGTCGGTGCTGGCGGAACAGAGGATCTTGCCCAAATCAACCGCATTGCGGCAGAGGCTGCATCGGCAACTGCGCGAGGTGCTGGTGCATCGGCTGCGAGTGCGGGAGTGGCAAGCGCGGCCTCTATCCGATCGACTGCGGGAGCAACAAATGCAGCTGTCCAACAATTGCAGCGTCAGCAAGCGCAACTGAGCGCAGAGCTGGCAAGTCTGACGCAAACCTATGGGGACGGATATCCTGAGGTCGCCCGTGTTCGCAGTGAATTGCAGACGGTCGAATCCAATCTCTCCCGTGAACAAGATGCAGCCCGTGCCGCTGCCCAAGAGCAGGCGAATGCAGAAAGTGCACGGATGGCGCAATTGGCGCGGGCCGATGCGGCGCGCGATCAGGCGAGGGCAGGGCAGCTTCAATCGGTGGTCGCTTCGCTTACTTCGAAAGCCTATCAAAATGCGAGCAACACGCCTTTGCTTGAGCAGCTCGAGCGCGAGGCTGTGACAAGCGCGCAAGCGGTCGCAGAAGTGGCAGAGCGCATCACGCGGGTTCGTTCAGAGAAATTGGTTGAAGGTGTAACGTCAAACATCATCTCGCCTGCGACTGCGAACAATGAGGTGGTCTCACCATCGCCGCTTAAAACGACGCTTATCGCCCTTATTGGATCAGCCATCCTTGGTTTGATCATCGCTTTTTTGATCGACATGCTGGATGATCGTTTGCGTACCGTCGCGCAAATCCGTCGCCAGATTCGAAAAGCGCACGTCGAGTTCGTCGACGGGCGATTGCGTGTAAAAACTGTACTGTTTGGGCAGTCCCAGTAATTTTACCA
>JBCAZT010000107.1:0-9075 GCA_038532855.1 Pseudomonadota bacterium | reverse complement strand
ATATGACTAAGTCTCTTCTCACAGTGATATCTAAACGGCCACTCGAACTAGACGCAACAGCCAATGAAGATGATCCACACTCGATCTGGCACGGAAACTCTCATCCGATTAGATCGCCTAAAACAAGGGCCTTGCATAATTTGTAAGTTGGAAGCACCCGCCTTTCGATCCCTGTCTGAAATATTGAGTGCTGACTCCTTTTCCTGTGCTGGTAGCGAACCGTCCGCTTTCACCCCCATTTGCTGACGTTTCCCTCCAGATCACATTTGAACGGAAGCGGAATGGCGGCTTTGGTTTGCGCGAACCGTTTTCCTACACCGATTTTGCTTGTCACACTCGTTGCCGGCTCTTTCAAAATTGCATTCTCTAACGCTCACAGCTCGCGTTTCAATTTGGAGAAGTGTCACCTTCGTTTTCTCGGCAGAAATAGCTGATTATAATGATAAAACATGCAAATTCGTCGGTTGACACGGTGTCAACTTTGTCACCTTAGGTTGGAAATATCTGGAAAGTGCGCCTTTGCGTTTGTGCGGCGGCTCCAGTACTGAGGCGCCTTGCACAATGGTGCTGTGGGTTCGACACCATTTTGCTCTGCGATTTTGACGCGCGCGCGTGCTTGCGGCTAACGCGTCTTCGATGGACGGTTCTTTGCTCTTCACCCTGGTAAGCTGCGCTGGTGTGATGGCTGTTATCGCCTGGGTGAGTTGGCTCAAAACACGCGGGGCTACTGAAACGCGCGATGGCTATTTCCTCGCGGGGCGCGGGCTTACTGCGGGGTTTATTGCTGGCTCGTTGCTGCTCACTAACTTGTCAGCAGAGCAGCTGATTGGCCTTAACGGTTCGGCCTATGGGTACAATATGTCGAGCATGGCGTGGGAAGTGACCGCCGCCATTTCGACCATCGCGATGGCGATGATTTTCCTCCCAAATACCTCGCTGGCGCTTTCACCACTCTGCCGGAATTTCTGGCCGAAAGGTTCGATCCCACAGTGCGGCGATTGTCGGTGCTGCTGTTTATGCTGGGATACGGGCTCGTCACTATTCCATCGGTTCTATATTCCGGAAGCCTGGCGGTGATGAAGTTCTTCGATGTGCCGACCTGGACGGGGCTCAGCGCGTTTCCGGCTTTGTTTGTGACGGCAATAACAATTGGCCTGATAGGTGCTGCTTATTCGGTGTTTGGCGGACTGCGCGCGGTGGCAGTTTCAGACACTTTGAACGGAATTGGCCTGCTCATTTTCGGATCATTGATCCCGTTTCTGGGATTGATCGCGCTGGGTGATGGCAGTTTTGCAAATGGCTTATCGCGGCTCGTTTCTGATCATCCAGAAAAACTGAACGCCATTGGTTCGGCGAGCGATCCCACTCCCTTTGGCACGATCTTTACAGGGATGATTTTTGCCAACTTGTTCTATTGGTGCACCAATCAATATGTGATCCAAAGGACATTGGGCGCAGCCTCCTTTGCCGAAGGGCAAAAGGGGGTCATCGCATCAGGGTTTTTCAAGATCATGGTGCCGTTTATGATGATGGTGCCCGGCGTTATTGCGTTTCATCTTTACGGTGCGGGGTTTGCCTCGGTTGATGAAGCCTATCCTAGGTTGGTCTCGGATCTCTTGCCCACCTATCTTGCGGGGGTGTTTTTGGCGGTTTTATTGGGAGCGGTTTTTAGCTCATTCAATTCGCTGCTGAACAGCGCAGCCACTCTGTTCACTCTCGATATCTACGCGCCGACCCGCAAAGAACCGAGCGATGCGCATTTGGTTAGGGTGGCCAAAATCGCGAGCGTTGTGATCGCGCTGTTTTCTTTCATCGCCGCGCCGATGCTCTATTTCGCTGAAGAAGGGCTTTGGCAGATTGTGAGAGTTTTCACAGGGTTCTACAACATCCCGACAGTGGTCATTGTCATCATGGGATTGTTCACCACCCGCGTTCCAGCCTTGGGAGCGAAATTGGTGATTGTCTTTCACGTTGTGACCTATGGCCTTTTGCGGTTCGTGTTTGATGATGTGGTGACGCTGCACTTTATCCATCAATATGCGATCCTGTTTGTGATCGAAGTGGTTATCATGCTTGCTTGCGGTCAATGGGCTCCGCGCGCAGAACCTTACAAGCCTGCAATGCGGCATGAGGTCGATATGACCCCATGGCGCTTTGCGCGTCCCGCTGCCTTCACGTTGTTATCCGGAGTGGTTGGTTTGTATCTGCTGTTTTCACCCTTGGGGGCGGCAAACCCGTCCGGGTTCGGTGGTATTTTTGTTGTTCTGATAAGCGGGCTAGGGGGTGCCAATTTGGTCGTATGGGCGATGGCAGTGCGCGGGCGTGCTGTTAGCTAATCAGGCTAGCCAAAACACGGCGCTTTCCCTGAAATGGTCGGCGGCCGTGCATTACGGTGAAATTATCGATCAGCGCGACGTCGCCCGGCTGCCATTGGAGGTCGTAAGTGAGATCATCTGCGATCTCGATCGCTGGGGCCATATCTTCAGCGGTGATAGGATCGCCATTACCGAATTTGATCGCTTTGCCCGGGTCGTTTCTGCCGTCGGACCAACCGCGAAAGGCCGCGATGAGTTGGTTGAAGAAACTGTGGCGATTGGCTGAAATCTCGCGGACTGCGGGAAGTACGGGTGTGGTGACGCACAATGATCCATCACTTTGCCAGTCCCAAGTGTAGCCGAGCATTGCAAGACGCGCTTCGGCCTCTTCGCGGGTGCTCGCGCTTAGAGTGCTGCGCCAAGAGCGTCCTTGACCCGACGCTGCATCATCATCTCTCGGCATGGTGTTGGTGTAGCGAACGCCTTCTTTCTCGAGCCGATCTGCGAAGCCTGCCGCGCTGTCTTTAAGGCGCTGCCAAACCCAATCGGATCGGCAAAGCGGTGTGGCCCCGCCTTTTTCAGCCGCAATCTCGCAATAGAAAAACAGCGCTGAGGGAAAGATGGGCGTCTGCGCCATTTCATGGTGGAGAAAAATCTCTGTGTCAGGCGGCGCTTCGTTGGCGGTGAAAACGCGTTCTGTCACATTGGTGCGCACCGCATTGCTAAGCGAATCTTCGTAAGTGAAGCCGGGCTGGCCGAATGCTTCGATAGCGGCATCAAACGCAAATGCATTGGGCACATCAAAACCGCGAAAAAGAACAGCGCCCGCATCGTGCAATGTCTCTGCCACAGCATGCGTGTTCGCTGCCAGATAATCAGCGAGCGAGCCGTTGCCTGGAATGTTAGCTGGAAAATCAGTCATAGATCGGATGAAATGTGTTGAACGCGCCTTCCGTAAAGGCGCCGGGATCGTTGAAACGACGGTTTTGGTTGAGCGCGGAAATCGCTGCCATTTCAACCGCCGAAAGCTCAAAATCGTCGATAGCGAGATTTTCAACCATTCGCGCAGGCTTGGTGGTTTTGGGGATCACCGCCGTGCCGCGTTGCACGCCCCAGCGCAGCAACACCTGAGCAGGGGTTTTACCATGCGCTTGCGCTGCGACCATGACGGGGGCTGCGCCCAGCAAACTTTCGCCTGCCTCAGCCATGTTGAGCTCGAAATAACTCTGCGCACCAAGAGGAGAAAATGCGGTGACATCCATGCCATATTGATCTGCCAATCGGATCAGCCGTTCTTGGGTCAGATAAGGATGCGCCTCGATCTGCAGTATGGCCGGTTTGATTGTCGCATAGCTCATAAGATCGTGAAGCAAGCCTGAGTTGTAGTTGCAAACCCCGATCCGTTTTGTGAGACCTTTTTCGACCAAAGCCTCCATCGCTTTCCAAGTGGCATGAAGGGGTACTTTCGCCAGCTTCATGCTTGGCTCGGCTGCGTCAGGATCATAAAGCCACTCGGGCGGGTATCGCGTCTCTATCGGCACGTATTCAAGCGCGATAGGAAAGTGGATGAGGTAGAGGTCTAAACAATCCACTCGAAGGTCGTTCAGCGTTTTGCGGCAAGCTTCTTCTACATGTTCTGGCGCGTGGAATGTATTCCAGAGCTTGGACGTGATCCAAAGCTCATCACGCGTCACCAACCCGCTATCAATCGCTTGCGCAATTCCTTCGCCCGTTTCGGATTCGTTGGCGTAATCCGCAGCGCTGTCGAAATGGCGGTAGCCTGCGCTGACCGCTTCGACCACAGCTTGTGCAGTGTCTTCGCGTGGGATTTTCCATAGGCCAAAACCGATACGTGGCAT
The DNA here is from genome assembly GCA_038532855.1 of Pseudomonadota bacterium. Taxonomy (GTDB): domain Bacteria; phylum Pseudomonadota; class Alphaproteobacteria; order Sphingomonadales; family Sphingomonadaceae; genus Erythrobacter. The sequence continues at coordinate 4,901 of JBCAZT010000107.1, read as the reverse complement.
TGTTTCAAGCAAGCTTTAATCCTCGTCTCTAAAATCGATTGCGACGGGCTGCTTTGTCGCGATGCTTTCCTGCGCCGCAGCTCCCATCACAACCGAACGATAGCCATCGCGTGCAGTGATCAGCGGCGCCGTGCCATGAATGAGTGCTGCGTGGAAATCACGCTGCTGGAAATAGGTTGCGCCATGGTGCGACCCAGCAGCAAGCGCGTCAGCGGGTGTTGAAACCTGTTCAATTTCCGGGCGCCTACGGTCCGGGATGCGCTGGCCTGTCTCATCGACTTGGCCTTCGCGGTGCGAAAGTATCACTTTGCTGGAAGGCAATTTGACCTCGAGTTTCCCGGCGGGGCCTACAGCACTGATTTCCTCCTGCTCTTCAGAGCCTTCTGCAAACATACACAGATCAAGCACAGCCCGCGCTCCGCCAGCGAAATCAACCAATACAAACGCGTTATCAATAATATCGGGGACTTGCCCTGAATAGCTTTCTGAAAGGTGGTTCACATCCTGTGCGCCGCTGGCAAAAACGGACACCGGTTCATCGCGCAATATATGACGCATAAGATCAAAAAAGTGGCAGCACTTCTCAACCAAAGTCCCGCCAGAATTGCAGTTAAATCGGTTCCAGTCTCCCACTTTTTTGAGAAATGGAAAGCGATGTTCGCGGATTGCCAGCATCTTTATATCGCCTGCATCACTCGCATGCACCCGCTCGATAAACCGCGTGACAGGCGGCATATAACGATATTCGAGCCCGACCCAGAAGAGATTGCGATATTCGCGTGCAGCTTTTTCGAGCGCTAAGGCATCTTCGACCCGCGAACACATTGGTTTCTCAATTAAGATAGCCGCGCCCATTTCCATGACGGGCTGCACCGCATCAAAATGCGTGTGGTTGGGTGAGGCAATGATGACTGCGTCTGGGGCTTCTTGCCCCAGCATGTCATCAGCATCTTTGTAGAACGATACGCCCATATTCAATGTTTCGGCCAACGCGCCAGCGACTTTTAGCGATCCCTCGTCAGGATCCGCAATGGCGATAAGTTCGGCGCCATCGATCAGAGCCAGATTGGCCATATGCTCGCGGCCCATCATGCCGCAGCCAATTATGGCGTATCGTTTTTGCGTCCCGTTCACGCACGCGCCTATGCGCGGGCCGAAGGTTGATGGCAAGAGGGAGCGTTGCCGGAGTTAACGCACCCGCGTCACTGCTCGCTGCCACGCACTTCAATCAGCCAGATCTCTGGGTGGGTAAACAGCCTTACTGGCAAAAGGCTTGTCCCCAACCCTGCACTGGTGATGAGGGTTTTTCCATTTTCCTGAACCACCCCGCATGCATATTTGGCGCCATAGTCTGACATATTGGCTGGTGCGCCTCCCCATGGGTAGGCGATTTGGCCGCAATGCGTGTGTCCGGCCAGCGATAGCTCGATATTCACTGGAAGGCTTGGGAACACGTCTGGCGTGTGGGTCAGCATGATGCGCGGGCCTGTTAGCGGCTGCATCGCTTCTGTTGTGGCGTAGATATCGGCATAGCCCACAAAATCATCGTCCACTCCGCCAACGGCGAGGGGGCCGAATTGCTGGGCTTCGTTCTCAAGCACGGTAATTTGCGGATGTTTTGCGATCTCCGCTGAGAGCGCAGGCCAATCGTACCAGTGATCGTGATTGCCTGGCACGAAAACTACACCGTGCGGGGCCGTTAAACTACCCAATGGCGCTACAATTTCTTCCGCTTCGTAAATTTTGGTGGCGACACGTTTTTCGCTAACCAAATCGCCGCCTATAGCAATAAGGTCAGCATCCAAAGCATTCACTTGCGCGACAATATCTTCCACCCGCGATGGCGGCATATCTGGCCCCGCAACGTGAAGATCGGTGATAAAAGCGATCGTGAAAGGCTCTTCGCCTGAAGGCATCTGATCGCTTTCCAGAACAAAGCGTTCAACCACCGGATCGCGCATCGTGTCGTAATACACCTTCGCAACAAGAAGAATGCCGCACACCAGTGCGAATAGAAAAACCTTTCGAATCATGCGCGAACATTGCCTTAGTTTGGCCCCCTAAGACACTGCAAACTCCAAAGGCTGAGTGGACAGGCCCGCTATGCCTCTTGGCAGCGTCCGCTCACGCGGATAGAGGCAAGGCCAATCGATCAATCTACCAAACGAGCAAAAGCGCATATGGCAATTCCTGAAATCAAACGTGTCCTTCTAAAACTCTCAGGCGAAGTTCTGATGGGGGAGCAGGAATACGGTATTGATCCAGCCTATGTCACGCGGCTTGCTGAAGAGGTGAAAGCAGCCAAAGATAGCGGGATCGAAGTGTGCCTGGTGATCGGTGGAGGCAATATCTTCCGCGGCATTTCGGGCGCAGCCAAAGGGTTGGACCGGACGACTGGCGATTACATGGGGATGCTCGCGACAGTGATGAACGCGCTGGCGATGCAGAACGCTTTGGAGCAATTGGGCGTGCCAACCCGTGTTCAATCAGCCATCCCAATGTCTTCCGTGTGTGAGCCTTATATCCGCAGGCGCGCGGAGCGGCATCTGGAAAAGGGGCGGATTGTTATTTTTGCCGCCGGTACAGGCAATCCATTTTTCACCACTGACACAGGCGCTGCTTTGCGTGCGGCAGAGATGAATTGCGATGCGCTGCTAAAAGGCACCAGTGTTGATGGCGTTTATGACAGCGATCCCAAAGGCAATCCTGATGCGACCCGGTTTGACACCATCGCCTATGATCATGTGCTCGCTCAAAATCTAAAAGTGATGGACGCAACCGCCGTTGCACTTTGCCGCGAGAATGACATTCCGATAGTGGTTTTCTCGATCCGCGAAAAAGGGAATGTCGCGCGTGTCCTTGCGGGTGATGGCACCCAAACAATCGTTCAAAAGGAAGTGTAAGAGACAATGGCTCAATACGATAAGTCAGACATTGAACGCCGGATGGCAGGCGCTGTAGAGGCTCTTAAAAGCGATCTGTCTGGTCTAAGAACAGGCCGGGCGAACACCAGCCTGCTCGATCCGGTAGTGGCAGAAGTGTATGGCGCGATGATGCCCTTGGCGCAGGTCGCGACGGTGTCTGCTCCGGAACCACGTATGCTCAGCGTGCAAGTTTGGGATAAATCGAACGTAAGCGCGGTTGAGAAAGGCATTGCGAAAGCGAACCTTGGCCTAAATCCTATGACTGATGGGCAGACCATCCGCTTGCCTATGCCCGATCTTACAGAGGAACGACGCAAGGATTTGGCTAAGCTTGCAGGCGAATACGGCGAGAAATCCAAAATCGCCGCGCGCAACGTCCGCCGTGATGGGATGGAGAGCCTGAAAGCAGATGAGAAATCCAAGGAAATCTCCGAGGACGAGCGTAAACGGCTGGAAGATGAAGTTCAGAAAATGACCGATGCCACGGTTTCTGATATCGATGCAGCGATCGAGAAAAAAGTTCAGGAAATTCTGACTCAGTAGGTCGGGAAATGAGGGGTAGGGCATAATGGGCGATACGCCCGCCACCACCGAAGCGGATCAGCAGCACGCTGGCGCCCGGCATGTTGCTATCATCATGGATGGCAATGGTCGCTGGGCGAAAAAGCGCGGCCTTCCTAGAGCGATTGGTCATCAGCGCGGCGTGGAGGCCGTTAGGCGACTGGTGCGTGCATTGGAGCCCATGAACCTTGATTGCCTCACGCTGTATGCGTTTTCGTCTGAGAACTGGAAACGCTCGATTGATGAGGTTGATGACCTTATGAACCTTATGCGTCGGTTCATAAAATCGGACCTTGCAGAATTTATTGCCAATGGCGTGAAGCTTAAGATTATTGGCGACTGGCAGGGGCTTGCGCCTGATATTGTCGAAATGCTCGAAGATGCCTTGGCTAAAACGGCAAACGGACAGCAGACATTGGCGGTCGCGCTTAATTATGGCTCGCAGCACGAAATTGCGCGCGCTGCCAGCAAAGCGGCTGCCAAAGGTGAGATAACAGCGGATACGATTTCGGCTGAACTGGACACGAACGATCTGCCACCGCTCGACCTGCTGATCCGCACCAGTGGGGAAATCCGTTTATCCAATTTTCTTTTATGGCAGGCTGCTTATGCAGAAATGCTGTTTGTCGACACGCTATGGCCCGATTTCAAACCTGAGCATTTGGCAGAGGCACTTGATGATTTTGCAAAGCGCGAACGGCGTTTTGGTGGACGATTGACAGGATCTCAAAATGGCTGATCTTGGAGTGCGCCTTTTGTCGGCCCTGGTGATGGTCGCGGTCGCAGGCACAGCATTGTGGCTGGGCGGCTGGTTCTGGATTGGCTTTGTCGTGCTGCTTGCTGGTCTCATTCTTTGGGAATGGAACAATCTGGTGCGCGGATTTCAAACATCGCCACTTGGAGAAATCCTCTGGCTGTTTGGCGGCGCTGCTTATGTTTTTGGTGCGGCCAACGCGATGGTTCAGGTGAGGCTCGATTACAGCGCGCTGCAAGTCGCCTTGTTGTTTATTGTCCCCATTATTGCGGTTGATGTTGGGGCCTATTTTGCAGGACGTCTTATCGGAGGGCCGAAAATCGCGCCTTCAATCAGCCCTTCAAAAACATGGGCTGGCTTTCTAGGCGGCGCTATCGCGGCCAGCGCGGTAGCGGCAGGTGTTATCGCGAATTTGGATAAAGTGATGCAGACCAGCACCTTTGGCGATCCTGATTGGACGGGCGCTGTCATCGCGGGCATCTTGATCGCTGTGATTGCACAAGGGGGTGACTTTTTCGAAAGCTGGATGAAACGCAAAGCGGAAGTGAAGGATTCCAGCCGATTGATTCCAGGGCATGGCGGTGTTTTTGATCGACTGGATGGCTTTATCGCTGTGTTCTTTGTTCTATTTATTATTGCGGTCGTCCCCGATCTGCTGTGAA
>JBCAZT010000106.1:0-9367 GCA_038532855.1 Pseudomonadota bacterium | reverse complement strand
AATCGTTTCTTCGATGCCCTCTGGAGGTTCGTAATCGCCATAACCGGGCTCGCCGATCTCGGGTAGCAGCTTGCTCAGACCGTCCTCGACATAAGCCCAGTCCCTTTCGCAGTCGAAGGCGTATTGATCGGTGACAGGATCAGCTTCTAGCTCCGCAAGCTGCTCTACCGAGAGCGGAGGTTCTAACTCGTGGCAAGGCACCTCTGGCTGTTCGTCCAATTGCCGTTGCCACGTCGGCACGTATTCCTCTTCGAGAGGTTCCGTATGCTGCGCATTGAGAGGCCCGGCGATAACCAGAAACAGCGAAAGAGTTGCGACACTTATGCGGAGCATGTGGGGAAGCCTATCAGACCAAACCCGCATGCGCGAGCGCTTCGTCTACCGCTTTACGCGAGGCTTCGCTGCATGGGACGAGCGGCAAGCGCACTTCGTCGGTGATCGTCTCGAACACTCGGCTAAGTGCGTATTTAACGGGGCCGGGCGAGCTGTCGGAAAACATCGCGTAGTGCAGCGGATAGAGGAGATCGTTCAGCCTGCGAGCCTCGACAAGATCATTGTCCGCGCAGGCCGCTTGGAACTGCGCGCATAATGCTGGTGCGACATTGGCAGTGACAGAGATGCACCCTTTGCCGCCTGCCGCATTAAAAGGCAGCGCTAATTCATCATTGCCCGATAGCTGGCAGAATTCATGGCTGATGCCGCGGCGATGATCGGCAACGCGGGATAAATCCTCGCTTGCATCTTTGATCGCGATGATCCGGTCAGGGAAACGGTTGGCAAGCTCTATCGTGGTTTCTGGAGCGATGTCCGTAACCGTCCGCCCCGGCACGTTGTAAAGCACAATGGGTAACTCGCAGTTCTCAGCAAGATAGCTAAAATGCGCGATCAACCCTGCTTGGCTGGGACGGTTATAATATGGCGCCACACAAAGCCCCGCTGCAGCGCCTGCTTTCTTTGCGAATGTCATATGCAAGGCAGCGTTCTTTGTATCATTGCTGCCGCATCCCGCGATAACAGGCACTCGGCCAGCAGCTTGTTCGATGCAAATTTCGATAACTCTGTGGTGTTCTGCATTGGAGAGGGTTGAAGCCTCCCCTGTTGTGCCGCATGGCACCAATGCAGCGCTTCCCTCGCTGATTTGCCAATCCACAAGCGCGCGAAAGGCACTCTCGTCAAATTCGCCATCGCGAAATGGAGTAACCAATGCAGGGATGGAGCCGCTAAACATCGCTCACACTCTTTCTTTTCAATCAACTATTGTTCACTTTGTGTATCAGATCACAGCTACTAACGGTGCAATCTGATGCGCTGTTCAGCGCCTGATAAGGAGCCTTTAGGCACAATGTCCAGCATGGCTAGTAATTTGCGTTCTCATCCAAAAACTTTCGCAGCTGTTATCGCGCTGGGCGCGGCGGCTTTTGCAGCGCCCTGCACTGCCCAATTTGCGAGCTCTGATGGCCGGCAACAATTGGTTGCAACCCAACCTGGCGAAGTTGCAGCGGGTATCGCGCAATGGGAAAGATTGACCGCGCGAGGTGCAATTGCAAGCTTTTCAGAATACGCCAACTTTGCGCTACGATATCCTGACTTTCCGCGCATGTCGGTGATCCAAAGCCGGGCCGAAGCACGGCTTGATGAAGAGGCGCCATCGTCTGCGCAAATTATTCAATATTTCGATCAATTCTCTCCCCTGACCAACCCAGCGCGCGCGCGTTATGCGATTGCTCTTGCGGGCGCAGGTCGGCCAGAAGCGGCGCAAATAGCGCGTGAGGCGTGGCGCAAAGGATCGATGAACGGATCGAGCGAGGCATATTTGCTCAGCCTGTTTGGCGCGCAATTCACACCGGAAGATCACGCTGAGCGGATGGATGCGCTCTTGTGGCAAAAGAACGGCGAAGCAGCGGTTCGGCACATGGTCAATGTGCCAGCTGCTGATCGCGGGGTTGCGCAAGCGCGGTTATTGCTCGTGAACGGGACGACGCCATCTTCTGCCGGCATTCCAGTGCCATTGGAAGCGATGCGCGATGCGGGCTATGTTTACAATCTTGCGAGTTATCATAGCGCAAGAGGGCAAACGGGAGCTGTCATCCAAACGCTTGCCAATCGAGCACCATTTGATGCGCCAGCGCATGATCCTGAGGCTATGGTGGGTGTCATGCTCAAAGCAGCTACGGCGGCAAATGTTGCTGATACAGTCCGTATTGCAAGCAAGACCGAGGACCTATTCGCTCCTGATTATGACGTTTCCAAAGGCTCTTTCCGCCTGCGCGATCAATACACTGATCTGATGTGGAAAGGCGGCACTAACGCCCTGTGGCGCCAAGGTGATGGCCGGACGGCGGCACCGATGTTTGAACGTTATGGTCTTGCTGCCAGAGGCCCGCTCATCCGGGCCAAAGGCTTTTATTGGGCAGGCCGTGCAGCACAGCGTGCAGGGATGCAGGCCGATGCAACGCGCTATTACGAAATGGCAGCGCAATATCCGCAATATTATTACGGCCAACTCGCGCTTGGTGCTTTGGGCCGCCAAATGCCAGAGTTTGCAGCTTTACCCGAGATACGAATGTCTCCTGAGGCTAGAGCTGATTTTGAAGGTCGGCCACTGACCATGGCGATCCGTGCATTGGCAGCAAACCGCCGCGATTGGCGGACCGAGCGGCGCTTTTTCCAGGCGATCGGTTCAAGCGCAAAAACCGCCGAAGACCTGACTATGACCCATCAGCTTGCCGCCGAGCTGAATATGCCTGAACTTGCGGTTGTTGTGGGCGCCGAAGCGAGCGCCAACGGATTTAAGGGCTTTGAGCGGATCGGCTATCCTACCTACCCTACGCCGCGCGTTAACGATTGGACTTTCGTCCACGCGGTCAGCCGCCAAGAAAGCGAATTTGACCGCACCCGCACAAGCCACGCTGGTGCACGCGGCTTGATGCAGCTTATGCCTGCCACTGCTCGCGAACAGGCCAGCAAAATGGGGCTGCAATACATGTCCTCAGGCCTGTATAGCGACCCATCTTATAACATCCGATTGGGTGATGGGTATTTCGCGCGCATGCTGAGTTATTATGGCGGTTCCTACCCGCTGGCGGTGGCCGCCTATAATGCGGGTCCGGGCAATGTGAACAAATGGCTCAGGCGCAATGGCGATCCGCGTACGGGTTCTGTTGATTGGCAGCAATGGGTTGAGCAGATCGAATTCACTGAGACGCGCTATTACGTGATGCATGTCTTGGGCAATGCGACGACGTACAGCCATATGTATCCCGAACAAGCAGGTCTGCCGCGCCGGGTTGAGTCCTTCTTCATCCGCTGATCCGAGGCTATCATGGCCACAAAGCCAGGACCTCCGATCACGCCAAAAGGCATGGCAGCGTTGAAAGCGCGTTATGACCATTTGCTCGGCACAGAACGCCCTGAGATTGTCGAAATCGTCAGCTGGGCGGCGGGCAATGGTGATCGCTCAGAAAATGGCGACTACCTCTATGGCCGCAAACGCATGCGCGAAATTGACCGGGAGCTTGGCTATCTTGCCAAGCGTATGAAGATTTGCCGCGTGGTCGACCCCTCACAGCAACCCGACAAGGCCCGCGTGTTCTTCGGTGCGCGAGTGGAATTGGCGGACGAAGATGATACTCGCCAGACCGTTCAGCTTGTCGGCGATGACGAACAGGATGCCGGGCAAGGCCGAATTGGCTGGAATTCACCCATGGCAAAGGCATTAAAAGGCGCAAAGCTTGGGGATGTGAGAACCGTAAGGCTTCCCTCGGGCGCTAAAGAATGGGAAGTGATGGCGATTGACTATGATGACGAGAGTTGTGTGAGATAATGCGGCGCAACTTCATCAACCAGCCACACACCGTTCGCAGACAGAAAAAACTCGCACCCATCCATAGCCATTTGTTTGGCATCAATCTCCAGAATAATCGCCGTACCCCTTCGTGAACCGACAATCTGGGCTGTTTCAATATCCTTTGAAAGATGGACATGGTGACGCTTTTGTTTTGTTAGACCTTCTCTCAGGATGGGGGTCAAAAACTTCAAAACTGTCCCATGATAGAGCTTCACCGGGGGGTCAGCTTTGGTCCAACTGCCTTCAACCTTTAGGGAATGCCCCTGGCGCGCACGAATCTTTGTCCCATCCTCAGAAAACTCAAAACGTTTCTTGTCGTTCTCAGCAACGACCCGCTTTAACAAGCTGAGGTCTGTTTCCAATCCGCGCTGTTTGAGAGCACGTAAGATATCTTCTGTCTTTGCCCAACCACTGCCATCGAGTTCTAAGCCTGCTTTTTGAGGGGCGTGCCGTAACCAGTATGAAAGAGACTTTGACCTTTTCTTCAATAATTCACTCATGCTTGCGGAAGTTGCAAATAGCTTAGAGAATGGCAATCACGTCAGTTATGTCTCAATTCCGTTCTTTGATCTTGTGTGTGACTATCGCAACGCTCACTGCGCCGCTTGCGGCCAAGTCTTCCCTTGGTGTTTATTCCAATTGGGCGACGTTTCGTGATGATGATGGAAAGCGCTGTTATGCTATTGCAAAGCCCCGCTCCTCGAAAAAGACGGGCAGCTATGCCAGCCTTGGCACTTGGCCAGAGCTCGATATCCGCAACCAACTGCATATAAGGCTCTCGCAAGCCGCGCGCGCTGGGGTAAATGCGCGGCTCCGCATTGGCGGCGAGACGTTTGAACTTGCCACCAAAGGGCGTGATGCTTGGGCGAAAGATGCCCGGATGGATGCAGCCATCACAGCCGCGTTGCGCTCCGCTTCGCAAATGAGGGTTTCGGTGCAATCAGCCAATGGCGGGCGCATCAATGATCGCTACAGCCTTTCTGGTGTTGCTACCGCGATGGATGCGAGCATTGTGGGGTGCGCGGGGCGATAGGCCGCCCCGTCTGGCCAAACGCCAAGCCCCGCCCTATATGCGCGGGCAACACCATGGCAGACACAAACCTCATGACCATTCCGGGCGGTGATAACCCGGTCCCCACGCCGCGCGATATAACGCCGCGCGCAGATGGGCGCGTGGATCTTATCGGCCTGCCCCGCCCTCGCATTCGCGAGCTGTTTGCCGAAGCGGGACTGGATGCGCGGCAAGCCAAATTGCGCTCAAAGCAAGTGTTCCACTGGCTCTATCACCGCGGCGTCACCGATTTTGACGCGATGACAGACATCGCCAAAACCATGCGGCCTTGGTTGAAAGAGCGCTTTGTCATTGGCAGGCCCAATGTGGTGGAAGCTCAGCATTCCTCTGACGGCACGCGCAAATGGCTTCTCCAGACAGATGACGGCCATGATTTTGAAATGGTCTTTATCCCTGATGAGACACGCGGAACTCTATGCGTTTCCAGCCAAGTGGGCTGCACATTGAATTGCACCTTCTGCGCCACGGGCACGATGCGGCTGGTGCGTAATCTTACGCCGGGTGAGATTGTGGGCCAAGTGATGCTTGCGCGTGATGCTTTGGGGGAATGGCCCAAAGGCGCGATGGATTTTGCCGATGAAGAAACAGCCGCGCATTACACTGCCGATGGCCGCCTTCTTACCAATATCGTGATGATGGGAATGGGCGAACCGCTCTATAATTTCGACCATGTCCGCGATGCGCTGCATCTGGTGATGGATGGCGATGGGCTGGGTCTGTCCAAGCGCCGCATTACCCTCTCCACCAGCGGCGTTGTCCCGATGATGGAGCGCTGCGGCGAGGAAATCGGCGTCAATCTCGCCGTCTCGCTCCATGCCGTGACCAAGCCAGTGCGCGATGAGATTGTGCCGCTTAACCGCAAATACGGCATCGAAGAACTTCTTCAGGCTTGCGCGGACTATCCCGGCGCGTCCAATGCGCGGCGGATCACATTTGAATATGTGATGCTGAAAGACAAGAATGACAGCGATGAAGATGCGCATGAGCTTGTCCGCCTGCTCAAAGAGTTTGATCTGCCCGCAAAGGTGAACCTCATCCCGTTCAACCCGTGGCCGGGAGCAGAATATGAATGCTCCACGCCCGAACGGATCAAGTCTTTCAGCGATATCGTGTTCGAAGGCGGCATCAGCGCACCGGTGCGCACCCCGCGCGGCCGCGATATTGATGCGGCTTGCGGGCAATTAAAAACAGCAGCGGAAAAGAAAAGCCGCGCGCAAAGAGATCGTGAGGCGGCGGCAGCAAAGATGGCAGCCGAGACAGGGGCAACCGACGCGTGAGCGATGACGCGACGCTCATCTGGTATGAGCGCAAAGCGCCTTTCTACACGGCCAGCGGCGCGCAAGGGTGCGCGCGTGATCTTGATAGCTTTCTCGACCGGCTCGACCCTGACGCGTACATTCTAGAACTTGGCTGCGGTGGCGGGCATGATGCCGCGCGGATGATTGAGCGTGGCTTTCGCGTCGATGCAACCGATGGCACTGCCGCTATGGTCCGCAAAGCCAATGAACGCCACGATGTGGGCGCACGGCAAATGCGTTTTGATGAGCTTTGCGCGCAGGGCGAATATGATGCGGTGTGGGCACATGCTTGCCTGCTGCATTTACCCCGCGCCGACCTGCCTGACGCACTTGGGCGCATTCATGCAGCGCTGAAACCGGGTGGCCTCCATTACGCCAATTTCAAATTGGGCGATGCGGATCACCCAGAAGAAGGTCGCGATCTATTAGGGCGCTGGACCAATCTACCTTCATCCGATTGGCTAAAGGATCGATATAAGAATGCTGGATTTCAGCTCATCGACAGTCAGACCTATCGCGGCAATGGGTCAGATGGTGTGAAACGCGACTGGCTCGCGTTTACGGCAAAACGCGCATGAAACACACGATCGAGGCTATCTGCACCGGAACAGCGCGCCCTTTCAATGGCGCAGAGCTAAGCGCTATTGTTAAACGCCCGCGCCAAGGCGTGTTGCAAATTCTCGAGGATGGTTTTGCTCCTGACGAACAGGCCGATCAGCGGGTCCATGGGGGGCCTGAAAAAGCAGTGCATCTCTACCCGCTTGATCACCATGCGTTTTGGCGCGACTGGTTGGAGGATGAGGCTGCGATTGCCTTGCTTGATGAACCTGGCGCGTTTGGATCAAACCTTGCTGTAAGCGGCCTTGCCGAAAAAGATGTGCATATTGGCGACCGGTTCCGCCTTGGCTCAGCGCTGCTTGAGGTCAACCAGTCGCGCCAACCATGCTGGAAAGTCGACCACCGTTTTGGCGTTAAAGGCATGACAGCAGCCATCGTGAAGACTGGGCGTTCAGGCTGGTACTTCCGCGTCCTTGAAATCGGGGAATGTCAGGCGGGAGATATTTTGGAACGCGTCGAAGTAGGTCACTCCGACTGGAGCGTAGAACGTGTGTTCAAAGCACTGATTGCGGGCAGAGGTTTGCCGGCAGAATTGGAAGCGTTGGCAGACCTTAAAAAGCTATCGCCTGTCATGCAGGCAAAGGCACGGCAAAAGCTCGGCTAATCAAAGGCAGCGACCGCCCCGCCCATTGAAATCATCCGGCAGGCCCCGCCAATCCAAACATCACCTGCCGCATCGCGTTCGCAATGAACGAGGCCATCTGCCCCCACTTTCTGCCCTTGCCCGGCTTTGTATGCGCTCTGGACCAATCCTTCGCCAAATAGGTGCATAGCGACCCCTGCGTTGAAACTGCCGGTAACGGGGTCCTCAACAAAGCGTTCAAAGGTATCGGCAAAAAAAGCGCGCAATTCCCAATCCCGCGGCGCTCCGGCCTTGTGCGGGCCAGCAAGGCCTATATCGGTGCCCAAAGCTGCTTTGGGTGAAGGTTCTGCGCGCAAAACGTCTTCGGCTGATCGAAGACGCAAGAGCTGCCATTGCGGGCCGTTGACCACATGCACCGCCTCCACCAAGGCTGCTTCATCAATTCCTGTGAGCCGGATGGCGCTTTCCCTTTCGGCATCGCTCAGCGGCTCGTGCTTCAAAAAGTCGGGCGCTTTAAACGCCAGATTGCTTCCATCTGCACGCACGTCAACAAGGCCAATTCCGCATTCCTGAACGATCACGCCCTCTTTTGCAGGAACGCCTCCCGCTGAAACCCATGCAAAGGCCGATCCCAATGTCGGGTGACCGGCGAACGGCAATTCGCCACCGGGATAGAAAATGCGCGCGCGGTAATCAGCGCCCGCTTGCGTAGGCGGCAAAAGGAATGTCGTTTCCGAAAAGCCAAGCCACTGGGTCAATGCCAGCATCTGATCGGCTGTAAGATCATCCCCGCCATGCACCACGGCCAGGGGATTGCCAGAAAGTGGGCCATCGCAAAACACATCAATTAGATCGCAAGTCATTGTCATGGGTGACGGTCTTAACGCGCAACTGCCAAATTCCAAGCACGGTGCTTTTCTCAGTTCATCGCATCCCAAAAACAAGCCAGCGTCTGGCAAGCCTCCCCAACAAAGCGTTCATCTTGAGTTATCCTTTTCTGAACGAATTCAGCAACAGCCCAATCACGGGTGGGAAAGGAATTGACCATGAAACCTATCGCACTTCTCGCCGCTGCCGGATCACTGGCTGCTCTTAGCGCTCTTGCCCAAGCTGCAACTATACCCAGCGTGCCGGCCGCTGCCCCGGTGTATACTCAAACCATGGGATCAAGCCTCCCTACTATTGAGACAAACGCGCATCACAGGCACCACGACCGCCGAAAATATGACCGCTATGGCCGCTATTACGATCCGCGCCGTGTGCGCCGGGGTGATCGCGTCTGGCGTGGACGCGACGGACGGTATTATTGCAAGCGCGATAACGGCACCACCGGACTGATCATCGGCGCTGCAGGCGGCGCTTTGATCGGGCGTTCAATTGATACGCGCGGCGATAGAACTTTAGGCACTCTGCTTGGCGGCGCATTGGGCGCGGTGCTGGGACGAGAGATTGATCGCGGTTCTGCGCGCTGCCGTTAATCCTCAAAAGAGGTTTCACCACGAGAAGGCGTCGTTTGGCTCTCATGCCAACGGCGCCTTTGCTTTTTGTTTGTATGATTGAACCAAACTTTCCGGGCTGTTAGTCCATGTTCCTATGGAGCCCCAAACCTCCCGCCCCGCAATTCTCGTAACCGGAGCAGCCACTCGCATTGGCGCTGCATTGGTGCGCGGGTTTGCCGATTCTGGCTGGCACGTGGTGATCCATTATAACAGCTCGGCTTTGCCAGCGGAGGAATTGGCTGCCCAATTGCCTTCAGCTCAAACGGTGCAATGCGACCTGTCAAATGATGATGCGGCTGCGGCGATGATAGAGAATTTGGCCCGCACACTTCCCGATTGGCGATGTCTTATCAATTCCGCGTCAGTTTTTGATTATGATGATGCAACCAAATTGGATTCGGCAACGAACCGGCAAGCAATGCAGATCAACGCGCTTTCCCCTGCCCGCAT
>JBCAZT010000105.1:0-10161 GCA_038532855.1 Pseudomonadota bacterium | reverse complement strand
GTCGTGATTGCACCATCACTTTCGAGTTTTGATACGATGACTGGGATGCTTGATGTTGTCGGGCTGATCTGCGTGGCAGCATTGATTGGACGAGTGATCTGGCATTTTGTTTCCCATCCTGAGGAGAACCGATACTTTGAAGCTGCCATCATAATTTTGCTCGCTTTGTTGGCCGCGGTGTTCCTGATAAATTTGATGATCGATGGCCGCGTAAAGCCTTTTCTTGAGCTGTCTCAGCCGTTGATTATGCTTGGGTTGACCGCTGGATTTTTAATGCGCAATTTCCGTCTGTTCCGCTCTACTAGCCAGATTAATGCCTTACTCCAAACACAGCTGGATGAGAGAACCTTAGAGCTAGAACAGGCGCACAACCGCCAAGTCCAATTGGTGCGCCGATCAACGGTTGAAGAAGAACGACGCAGGATCATGCGCGATATGCACGATGGATTAGGTAGCCATCTTATGTCGCTTTTGATGATGGCGCGAGGTGGCCACACAAAACCAGCAGATTATGCGATAGGCCTACAAAATGTGATCGATGAAATGCGATTGATGATCGATTCCATGGACTCAGTTGGTGGATCGATCCACGCGGTCCTTGCCTTGTTTCGCAAACGGGTGGTCAACAGCGCACGTGATGCAGGGTTTCAGGTGGAATGGCACAACGCATTGACGGAGGCTGTGCCCCAGCTTGGCCCAAGGGCGGGTTTACAGATCTTCCGTATTCTACAAGAGGCGGTGACCAACAGCCTTAAGCATTCAAAAGGCGACACAATCGCTGTGCACATCACGCAAGACACTGACCGGCAGGGCGCAGTTCGTATTGTTATCGCGGACAATGGCGATGCTTCTCCGAAACTCTTGGAAACTGGGCATGGCCTTCGCAATATGCGCCACCGCGCTCGATCAATTGGTGCTGATCTAAACCTGAGCGCTAGCAAACGGGGCGTGCAAGTGGCGCTCTTGATCAAATGACGCTCAAGGTTAAATGGAGAACCACAATATGAGCATTGATGCCGATAGCCCTGGCCGCGAACGCAGCCGGATTGTCATTGTGGAAGATGACTTGGGACTGGCCAGTCATTTCGTGAAAGTCATCAGCAGCGCTGAAGAAATTGACCTTTCTGGCGTCGCTTCGAGCGTGAGCGAAGCTCGAAATCTATTTTCTCTTTATCCAGACATCTTCTTGGTAGACATCGGATTGCCGGACGGTTCGGGTCTTGACCTCATCCCTGAAATCAAACAGCAGCTGGACGCACGCGTTCTGATCATCACGTCATTTGGAGATCGGGAAACAGTCGTGACGGCCATCCAATCTGGTGCGGATGGATACTTGCTAAAAGACAGTAGCGCAGAAGAACTGCTAGATGGCATTCGCGTCACATTGTTGGGAGGCGCGCCAGTTAGCGCTTCCGCTGCAGTCTATTTGCTGGAGCATTTGCGCCACAGTGAGAACGATGGATCCTTGGCGGTGCAAGAACCCGATGCCAATTGCCGGCTTTCGAAGCGTGAAGCGGAGATGCTTAGCTTTTTCGCGCGCGGCCTGAGCTATAAGGAGACTGCCAGCGCCATGGAGATCTCTCCCAAGTCGGTAGGTAACTATGTGAAATCGATTTACTCTAAACTCGCTGTGCATTCCCGCAGTGAGGCGGTTTATGAGGCTGTCAAAACTGGCCAGCTTGAGTTCTAGGGACGTCCCATCCCAAAACACTATGTTTGTGGTGACCAGCGGACCATTTTTATTGGCCTACATTCCATAATCATGGGCAGCGGTTTTGCCCGCTTCGCCCTAGCCCATGCCGAAAATCAGGTAGGGGAATTCTTATGCGACGGTTCGCCTCGTCTCTTCGATCCAGCACAGCAATAGCAACCTTGGCTTTGGCTGGTGGAGCGCTCTTAAGCTCGACTGCGGCACAGGCTGCGACAGTCAGTAACATTTCCCCCATTACAGCTCGATCCAACGCGTTGAATGGCAGCTGTATCTTAGACTTTTCTTACGTCGCAACATCGGAGCGGGTGGACACGACCAACCTTTTGGGCCCGGTTGATTTCGTATCGCACCAATTGATCGCAGATGGCACTACTGCTCCAAATGGTTCAATCGTGACTGCAGTTTCAGCCAATCCGATTGGTTCGACGCAGAACATTACGAATGGTTTTGGGGCCGGCCAAACTGTCCAATCCCGCAATTGGGTTATGCGATTCTACGACCCAGTTGCTTCGAACAACGGTGCCATTAACCCAATTCTGGACGTGCCCGTACCAAACTCTGTCTTACAAGCTGGTGGCATGGCATGCCAAAGCCTTATCGCAAATGCCGCACCAACAGTTGATGCTGGAGCAAACCAGACCGCGACAGGAAGCGCAGCAGTAGATTTGGTTGGCCAGGCGAGCGATGCTGACAACGATCCGCTCACCTTTCAATGGACGCAAATCGGAGGTCCATCGGTTTCGCTAAATGGGGCTAATTCTGCATCTCCAAGCTTCAGTGCCCCGCCAAAAACGAACCAGCCTCAGGTTTTGACGTTTGAATTTTCAGCTTCGGATGGCTTTGCTACGACGACCGATCTAGTTGAAGTTACGATTGCTGCGAATATTGGCCCAGATGCGCAAGCTGGACCTGATCAATCTGCAGCGGGCGGCGCAACGGTCACGCTGGATGGCAGTGCATCGAGTGATCCCGATGGCGATCCAGTCACTTTTTCATGGGTTCAGAATCTTGGACCGACAGTGTCACTTACCGGTGCAAATACAGCCACTCCCACCTTTATCGCACCCCCGCGCACTTCGACTACTCAAGTGCTCAACTTTGAGCTAACATTAGGGGACGGCTTAACAACCAGCGATGATGCCGTCCGGATTACTATCCCGCCAAATGTCGGTCCCACGGCTGAAGCGGGGCCTGACCAAACCGCCGCGGGCGGTTCCAGTGTCACGCTAGACGCAAGCGCTTCTAGTGATGCGGATGGTGATCCGCTAACCTACGCATGGACGCAAGTAAGTGGCCCCACAGTTGCACTAAGCGGCTCTAATACAGTCAGCCCGTCATTCACCGCGCCCCTTGAAGCAGCCAGTGCGCAAACTCTCATCTTTGAAGTCACGGTTAGTGATGGTTCGGCCAGTGCTAGCGATACTGTTGAGATCGAAGTCCCGGCCAACCGCGCACCAGTCGCTTCGGCAAGTAGCCCTCAAAGTATTGCAGGCGGCGACCTTGTGACGCTCGACGGTTCCGCCTCCAGCGATCCGGACGGGGATGCACTAACCTATCAGTGGACGCAGACGAGTGGCCCATCAGCGACTTTGTCAGACCCAACTGCTGCAAGTCCTACATTCACAGCTCCAGCAGGACTTGGAACTTTTCAAGCGCTTCTATTCGAATTGGTTGTAACAGACACATCCGGTGCAACTAGTTCAGCGGTCACATCAAGCACATTATCACCAAATGCTGCGCCTACTCCCGATGCAGGCCCTGATCAAACGGTCAGCGGAAGCTCCGTTGTTACTCTTGATGGCACCGCTTCTAGCGACCCAGAAAATGATGTTCTGACATATGATTGGGTTCAAACAGCCGGACCAACGGTCACTCTTTCCGATGCGACGAACGCGCAACCAACATTCACCGCGCCCCAAGCCATTGCAACCCAGCAGGTTTTAACCTTTGAATTAAGCGTCGATGATGGCATCAATCGCAACTTTACTATCGGACGTCGACCTCAGTCTATAAACAACACCGTCGATACGGTCGACATTGTTATCGCAGCCAATCAACCGCCGGTTGCCAATGCTGGCGCGGATCAAGGACCGATCAATAGTGGTGCGATGGTAACTCTCGATGGCTCAGCCTCGAGTGATCCAGATGGCGATCCTGTGACTTACTCTTGGACACAAGTGTCCGGACCCACCGTGTCGTTGACCGGGGCTACCAGTGTTGCCCCTACATTCACCGCGCCTCTGGTCAACGGCACTGAGGATTTGGTATTTCAGCTTACCGTTTCTGATAGGCAGGAAACGTCAGTTGCTGATACTGTCACCATCAGCGTGCGGGCCATTGGCAGCATCACGATCGTTCAAGAGATCATCGGTAACGACACAGCTGTCCCTTTCACCTCAAACTTCGCTGGATTAAACGGAACGATCAACACCAGCGCGGGCAGCGGAGAGTTGCGTGCATTAAGCGTTGCAGCCGGATCATACACCGTTACCGCAGCCGATTTGAGCGATGAAGGCTATGCCGTGACCGCCATCACATGCAACGACGATGATAGCGTCGCCAATCTTTCCCAGCGGTCAGTGGCTTTAGAGCTTTCTGCAGGTGAAGAACTTATTTGCACTTTCAGCGCGGTAAACAGTCGCGAAGCTGCTTCAGGAGCAATTTCGAACTTCCTTACCGGTCGGAATGCTTTGCTTCTGGCGCACCAGCCAGATCTTCAACGCCGATTGGACAGGCTGCGCGGAACGCCTGCGCCGCGCGGCAGTGCAAGCGCCTATGGACTTCCAGTGCCAGGAGTCGATATCTTGCCCATCACTGCGCGGATTATGGACGGTCAAGCGCAGCTTTCGACAAGCTGGCGTCAAGCTGCATCGTCGCTTGGTGGTGATGATAACGATGCAAGTTCGAAGAAGGTCGATATCTGGGCCGAAGCCTATCTGAGCCGTGCAAGAATTGGCGCTCAGGATGGTAATTTCCGGATCCTCTACTTTGGCACTGATATTTTGGTCAGCAAGGATTTGCTGGTCGGCGCGCTTGTCGGATTGGACGACTTCGATGACCGCGGCGCGCTTGAACAAGGAGAAGCGGAAGGCGATGGCTGGCTTGCAGGGCCATATGTCACTGCTCGTCTTGCGCCGGGCCTGTTCGCTGAAGCACGGGCTGCGTGGGGCTCATCAGACAACAGGGCTTCCCCGCTTGGCACTTACACGGATGGTTTTGAAACCAATCGCAGCTATTATAGCGGTTCTTTGATCGGCCAGTTTGATGTTGGCGAGCAAACCGTCATTCAGCCCGAAGTGACGATCCGCAGTCTTCGCGAGAAAGTTGAAGCCTACACGGATAGTCTCGATGTTGTGATCCCTGAGCAAACTGTAAGCCAGGGCGATATAAGCTTCAAACCTCGCATCAGCCATCTGCTCAAGAATACGGGAAATTGGTCTCTGCGCCCATGGGCTGAGGCCGAAGGTATCTACTCATTTGGCGCAAGCGACGCAGTGCTCCTCGCCAATGCCCCAATGGCGGCGCGAACGTTTGGCAATTTCGACCGCCTCAGAATGCGTGTTGAAGCCGGATTAGACGTCTTTAGCAAGGAAGGTGTTCGCGCCACTTTCTCAGGTTTTCACGATGGAATAGGCAATGATGATGTCCGCAGCACCGGCGTGCAAGTCGGTCTCTCTTTCAACTTTTAATCCAAACGGATGACAGTCCTTCGTGTCGCGGGCTAAAAAAGGAAAAGACTATGGCTAATGAAAACAAGATCTCCCCAGAAGCCCCGCCAATGTGGAAAGTTGCAGCAGCAGTATGCATGGCTGCCGGTGCTCTATCCGTTTTGATTGTCGGCGGAGGGTTAGGCCGAGATCAGATATTCTTAGATGACGGGCAAAAAATTGGCTTTGCTTTAGGCAGCGGAGCAGGCGCGGCACTCATCGTTTGGATTGTCGCCTATTTCCTTCTGATTAAGCGATCCACTCGTACTGCCAAATGGCTTTCATTTTTGGTCTTAGCCACGTTTGGAGCAAGCTTGGTTTACTTTCAAACTTAGGGGCCCAAGCACGGGTCATAGTCAGAGGCCTTGTGTCAGGTTTCGGACAAGAAAAACTAAAACCAGTCTGTCCGCTCCCACCCCCATAAGCTGCCCAAGGGGTGCCCCTCACGTTGAGCCATGAGCGGACCGTCAGCTTCGTCTCGTATCTCACCAAGACCCGATCGGCTGTTCACGAACCAAGAAATGTACCAATCACTTGCCCGCCAACAACACTGAGGTTCTTGTTCGCGGTGCGTATCCGGGCGATCAAGGCTCCTCACTATCGGCGCGCAAAAGCCTACGCATCGCAGACGCATACGCCTCGCGATCGGCACCTCCGGCGATCGCGAGCGCGGCTCGATCAAATGCAGCTGATAAGACATTTGCAAGGGCGCTCAGTTCTCTATCACCAAGGTTGGGTCTAGCTGCCCGCAGGCCTTCTTTGAGCTCCTCAACACCATCGCCCAGCGTCACGGTTGCGGCATGTTCATGGCCGAGAACAGAGGGCGCGCTAAGCAAAAGAAGTTCCGCGCGGCCAGTGACCTGCATCGCATCGAAATAGGCTTCTGCGCCCCTTATCAGCGACTTGGTAGGATCCTCAATGCCTTCAGTTGCGCGAGCGATGGCCGAACCGACTAAGTCGGCTTCTCGCACTACCACCGCGGCAAAAAGGGCCTTCTTGCCATCAAAGTGATGATAGAGCGCGCCTCGCGTAAGACCGGCATCACGCACTATTTGCGGTGTGCTGGTTCCTTCATAGCCCAACTCGAAGAACAACTGCCGAGCTGAATCAAGCAGCGCCTTTCGGGTTTCCGCGCGCCGGTCCGCCTGTGAGCGGCGAGGATGAGTTGTGGCCTTCCAAGATGGCTTCGCTGTCACTTACATTCACCTTGCATTTAAATATGACATGTTACATACAGTCTGTATGTTAATAGAGTGCTACTGGAGAATAACAATGCAACTGAGGCAATTTTACCCTGTGATCCAAACGGACCAGGTCACAGCGACCGCCGTGTTCTACAAACGTCATTTCAGATTTAGCGCCCTGTTCGAAACCGATTGGTATGTTCACCTTCAGCAGCAGGATGATGAAGGTGTAAATCTCGCCATTTTGGCGCATGATCACGATACCATTCCTGCCGAAGGCCGGGGTAAGTCTAAAGGTATGATCCTCAATTTTGAGGTCGAAGACATCGATGCTCAGGATGCCAGACTGCGCGCTGAAGGGGTTGGTGTTATACAAGCACTGCGAGATGAACCGTTTGGGCAAAGACACGCGATCTATCGCGATCCGAACGGCATCCTAATTGACGTGATAAAACCCATTTCCCCGGCAGAAGGTTTTGATGAGGGTTACGTGGCAGGAGCTTTGCCAAGCTGATCGCTGACAAAACGGGCTTCGTCGGACAGATATCTGTTGGAATGGCCATGACGGTGAATCGTCCGCTCCCACCTACCAATCCAAGACATAAGGCAGTGAGCTTTTGCCGTCCAAGATGGGTCTGTCGGCTTTATCAAGTCTTCACCTGACAGCCGACATATCATCAACGACCCAAAACCCGCCTAGTGCCAAGCCACTCAAACCGCCAAAGACTTGCCATGCGTCATGTGTGCCCAATTTCGCAATCCGAGGCTCTAAATCAGTTCTTCCTAAGGTAGCCAATCATGCCTGCCCGGCATATGACGGAAGATTGGGTGGTCAGTCTCATCGAAACGAAAATCATCTTGATCCGGGCCGGCTACATCGCGTGGCCCTATCGATATGATGGGAGCTATTCGATTGCTCGCCCGATGCGCACCTTCAACTGCGTAGCGCAGAGCATCAATGACATGATTGTGCTTATCACTCAGCTGGTTCAGAATTTCGCCTGATTGGCGATCTGTTTTCCAGCTGTAGTGAATTAGCTCATCGATGAGATGCTGACAGCGCCTATGGACTGCGATGTCATAACTCTTGAGGAACTCTATTCCATCTTTGACGGACCCGGGGCCTTTGGCTGCAGGTTCGATCGTGAAGCCGGCGCGTTTCATAAAGTCGATTGTTTCTGGCCGCGCGCTGTCGGCTATGATCTTCGTGTGGTTGGCGCCTGCAATTCCGGGAAAGGCTCTTTTGTTACTCCACCGCGCCGGTTGGCGGTGATCGCTTCCCGCGAAAAGGGCGGGCGTTTGATCTATCGGGCAGCCAATTGCATAAGCTTCGCAGTCAACGAACAAGACTTTGCCTTTGGGGTCAGCTATTGCTTTGCGTTCGTGGCTCACTTCATCGATACCCCAGCGGCCAGTGAAACACCGGATGAGAACGGTAGGGTCTTTGCTGAAGCCCCAATCAGCACCGAAGCGAAAACTCGCCTCTTCAGGTGCTGTGAACAGCACGACTTCCCAGTTTCGAAACACCTGTGCATCGCTTCTTTGAAGGTAGCTACCCTCCCAGATATGGGCATGCTTTTCTGGGTCGCGGGAACGATCATAGTCCATGTCGCGCCTTAAGACTTCAGGAAACCAGGGATTGTCTCGCCAATGGACTTCGAGCAAGACGGTGCCTGGCGGCGGGTTTTGTCCGCGAAAATATGCGTCAACGGGGTCGTGAGGATAGCGCGGATTAAAGCTCCACCAGATCTCACTTTCTTCTTTTCGGATGGTGGGGATAAGCGCTTCAAGCGACCTTTGCGAAAGGGCAGCGGCTTCTTCCACCCACGCAATATCATAGCCTTCGAGAGATTTGATCGCAGCTTCTTTGCCATTGAGTCCCAAGAAGGTAATCAATGAGCCATTGCGACCTTTGATCTCTCGATCTGTGACCGTGAAGAGAGAATTTAAACCCATCCGCTGGATCCAGTCCTCGATCAGCTTTTTGGCTGAATCGCGGATCGAGTTCTGAAATTCGCGCGCGCATAGAATTCGAACGGGAGAGCGAAGCGAACGCTCAACAATCTTCTGGGCAATAGCCCAAGATTTGCCTCCGCCGCGCCCGCCATACAGCACTCGGTGCCGAACAGTTTCCCCTTGCTTGTTTCGAGGCACATCAAGCCAGACTGCCCATTCAGGAAGTGCCGTTTTCATTTGGACTGCTCCCATAGATCAAGCGGCGGGAGCTCGACATTGGAGCCTTTGGCACGCTCATATTTGACAGAAATGCTCTTCTGTTCGTCTGCGAATGCTTCTGGCGCGTACTTTTGAGCGATCTCGATGAAGCGGGCCAAGTCCCGCGCATTCCCGCTCATTGCCAATTGAACCAAACGCTCCACGACGATTTCGCCAACTGTAAGTGTCAGCACTACCTTTGGTATGAGTACGACAAGAACGGCAATCGCACGAAGCTTACTCATCCCGATGGCCAGTTTGTGAGATATGATTATGACGAGCTCAACCGCCTGACCGGCGTCCGAGAGCGGGACACCACTCTCGGGACGCAGAATTACACCGCTCGGGGCCTGCCAAGACGGATGGACTGGCATACCGGCGCAGCATCGAGAAACTGGCGCACTTACACACACGATGCAGCTGGCCGAGTGAGCGCTCTTCACCTTAACCTTCACAACTCTGGTCGGGACGTCAGCTGGATATTTACCCGTAACCCGGCTTCACAGATCCTGTCTGAGACCCAGACCAATGATAGCTACAGCTGGGATGGTCATCCCAACCAAGGCATAGATCGCAACTACACGACCAATGGCCTCAACCAGTATGAGAGCGCTGGAAGCGCTGCCTTCTGCTATGATGCCAACGGCAATCTGACCGCTGACGGGGCAAGCGTCTATCTGTACGATGTCGAGAACCGCCTTGTTGAGAGGCGCCAACAGACCAATACCAATTGCAGCAACCTGTCTTACGCCGGCAGTCTTGAAGCTGATCTGCGATACGATCCGCTGGGCCGTTTGCGCTGGGTTGCTGATGACGACGGCAACATCACCAAGTTCCTATATGACGGCAACGCGCTCGTGCTTGAATATGACAGTGCAGGCGCTGTCTTGCGCCGCTATGTACATGGCAACGATGTAGAGGCTGATGATCCGCTGATCTGGTATGAGGGCAGCCAAATGGTTGGCTCTCAGCGCCGCTATGTCCATGCGGACCCTCGTGGAAGCATCGTAGCGGTGACAGGCTCAAACGGGCGCTCGCTCTACACCAACTCCTATGATGAGTTCGGCATTCCGGATACGGCCACAGGCGATGATATCCCCACCAAGGGCCGGTTCCGCTACACAGGCCAAGCCTGGATCCCCGAGATCGGCATGTATTACTACAAAGCCCGCATATACTCGCCCACCCTCGGGAGGTTCCTTCAAACCGATCCCATCGGGTATGAGGGTGGTATCAACATCTATGCTTACGCCACGAATGACCCGATCAATTTGAATGACCCTTCAGGTTTGTGCCCAGTTTGCTGGGGGGTGGTAATAGAGGGTATAGCCCAAGCTTTGAACTC
>JBCAZT010000104.1:0-10220 GCA_038532855.1 Pseudomonadota bacterium | reverse complement strand
GTGCGATTGTTGCAACGCCATTGCGAGGGGAGAGACCCATTTGTCTCGTTCAGATGTACGCTCCTTCCAGCCCTTATAAAGCTTGCGCATGTGATACAGCCCAAGAAGGTGCAGCAATAAGAACAGGAACAGCCCCGGCCAGCCTTGTTCGCCCAGCATCTCAAAATAGCTTGAATGGTATGCGCGCGCTTTATCGACGACCGTTTTCTCCGTCACCAAGGACGAGTTAGCCCCGCGGTCTTCCCTTACAATGTCCACTTCAATCGAATTGCTGCGATAGGCGGTAAACCCGCCGCCAAACGGATTGTCCATCGCGTAATCAATCGTCCATTCCCAAACAGCAAGACGCGAGGAAGCGGATTGATCGCCTTGATAATTTTGGATCGTTGCCATGCGATCGGTGAACGAGGATGGAAGAAACGGCACAGAAACGATCAGCGCAAATCCCATCAGCGCCCCGTAAAGAACGCGGTTTTTCATCTGCATCAGCAAAAGCATTCCAAACACGGCAAGGCACACCAATCCTGTACGCGCGCTGGTGCCAATGGGGATCAGGACAGCGGCAAAGGTGTAAGCGGCCGCAAATGCTTTGGTCTTCCAATCCCTTGAAAACACCCGCCCATGCACGGCAACCCACCAGATAAGCGGGATGGCTGTAATCGCTGCGCAGGCGATGATTGAACTTTCATAAAGGCCCGAATTGTCATCCACCAACAACCGCAAGCGGCCATAACCGCCGCCGCCAAAGAAGGTTTTTACCCCGCCATTTATCACGATCACGGACAGCGAAAGCACATAAAACATGATCGCGCCTTCAAGCCTTAGCCTAGATGTGAGTGTCAGCGGTAGGAAAGCGGCGAAGATCAACGATTTCCACACCCAAACCCACTTCTCCGCAGCAGAATCGGGGAAATCAGCTATGCCCGTCGTGATGTAACAATAGAGCAGCAACACACAGATCAGCGCTTGGCGCATTCCAAAGCGCGCTTTGGACTTGGTCTTATCGAATAAAAGCCAGCCGCCCACCATCGCTCCAAAAGCAATCAGCGACATTTGTATCTGCGCTAAGATTTGCGTCCCCACTTTGCTGGGCGAGACGATTTCGATGTACAAATAGAGCAGCACCCAAACAAACGGATGCTTCAGCCCCGCGAGCAAAAGGACAACGAAAAAGCCAAGAAGGAAAAGCTCTGTCATTTCGCGCTCTCTCGCAAACGCGCTCTGCGCCGTTCAGAAGCGGTAAGAGTGTTCGCAGCCTGAGGCGCTTCATCCTGCTCATCAGAATCGCCTTCGTGGGCGACATCAGCATCCAAATCGTCGCGCAGCATCAGGCGGAAGGCTGCAAGAAACAGCACCGCATGCACAATCGCGATTGTAAGGATGTTGACCATGGCCGGATTTCTGCCCCTTTGTGTTACACTTTGTTGAGCCGAAAGATTTGAAGCGAGAAGCGTGGTAACGATTGTCGTTTAACAGGCTACTAAGCAAGTGTTGTGAACAGGAAGTTTGCTTAGTTCAAAAGCGAAAAAAAGAGCAACCACTGCGATGCTTGGGTTTTGGACCCCCATTGAAGAACAACGCCGCGCTTGGTTTCCAAGCGAGCAGCACCCCAATCAAATTCTCGCCGCAGAAGTGGAAAAACGCCTTACTCCGACCTCAAACGTGCTTGATATCGGATGCGGGAGGACAGCCCCGATGCTCCAGAAACTTTGCGGAAAAGCTGAGCGATTATATGGGATTGATCTGGTTGACTTCACCATATCGGAACCCGATTTATCGCTGCATCACAACAATATCGGCGCCATGGACGATATCCCCGACAGCTCAATCGATATCGCCTATTCCCGCGCCGTGATGGAGCATATCGACAACCCGGATGAGGCGTTCAGCGAAATCGCGCGCGTTTTGAAACCGGGCGGGGTGTATATTTATGTAACCCCGAGCCTATTCGATTATGGCACAGCTGCTGCGCGCATGGTGCCCAATCGGTTTCACGGCAAAATTGTCCGCATGACAGAGGGCCGAGCGGAAGAAGATGTTTTCCCGACCGTTTACGCCTCAAACAGCCTTGGAATTGTGCGCAAACAGGTTGCAAAGGCGGGTCTTATCCTGCGCGAAGGGCGGTATCTGGGCCAATACCCTTCGTATTTCATGTTCAATCGGGTGCTGTTCTGGCTGGGCAGCCTCTATCAAAAAGCGATTGAGAAATATGAGTTAACCCAACCTTTGCAGGGTTGGATGTATTGTGTGGTCGAACAACCTGTCTCGAGCGATTCTTAAGGCTAAAATATGCGCGTCCTGCACGTCCTTGATCATTCCCTGCCGATCCATTCGGGCTACACTTTCCGCACCCGCGCAATTTTGAAAGCGCAAGAGGGGCTGGGCATTGAAGTGCGCGGCGTAACAGGCCAGCGCCACGAATTGGACGCGCCGGAACTTTCTGCACCAGGCGCAGTGGAAACCCATGACGAGCTGACCTTTCACCGCACCGCTGGCACACCAACAGGGCCAGCCGGCATTTCTGAAATGCGCGAGATCAAACGGCTGGCAGACAGCATCAAAGCGGTCGCGCAAGAATGGAAGCCCGATATTCTCCACGCACACTCCCCTGCATTGAACGGAGCAGGCGCTGTGCAGGCTGCACGAGCGCTTGGCATTCCGCTGGTTTATGAAATCAGAGCCTTTTGGGAAGATGCGGCCGTTGGCAATCGCACCGGCAAAGAAGGCTCTGCCAAGTACCGCATGACGCGGGCGCTTGAAACGCAGATTGTCAGTAAAGCCGATGCGGTTTTCACGATTTGCCAAGGTCTGCGCGATGATTTGAT
Source organism: Pseudomonadota bacterium (assembly GCA_038532855.1). Classification (GTDB taxonomy): domain Bacteria; phylum Pseudomonadota; class Alphaproteobacteria; order Sphingomonadales; family Sphingomonadaceae; genus Erythrobacter. The sequence goes on along the minus strand of JBCAZT010000104.1, from coordinate 7,395 downwards.
TGCGCGCGGCATTTCGGGCGGCAAAATCGGGGTGATGCCCAACGGCGTGGATTTGTCGCTTTTCGGCGATCCACCGCCCCGCGATGACACTTTGGCCAAAGAGCTTGGCATTGCGCCCAGCACGCCGGTGATTGGCTATATCGGGAGTTTCTACGATTATGAGGGCCTTGATGATCTGATCGCGGCCATGCCGATCCTGCGCAAAAGCCATCCAGAGGCAAAATTGCTGATGGTGGGCGGCGGAGAATTGGATGCAGAATGGCGCGCGCAAGCGGCCAACTTGCCTGATCCAAGCGCTGTCATCTTTACAGGCCGCGTCCCGCATTCAGAAGTGGAGCGGTATTACTCTTTAATCGATGTTCTTGCTTATCCGCGCAAAGCATCGCGTCTGACTGACCTTGTCACCCCTCTCAAACCCTTGGAAGCCATGGCACAGCGCCGTCTGGTGGCAGCCTCTAATGTCGGCGGGCACCGCGAATTGATGAAGCATGGCGACACCGGAACCCTGTTCACGCCCGATGATCCGGCTGCTTGCGCTGCCTCTCTCTCAGAATTGCTCAGCACCCCTGAAGAATGGGACGCAATGAGAGAACGGGCCGCCGAACACGTGCGCACTCGGCACGATTGGGCGGTTAATGCGCAGCGTTATGCGTCTGTTTACCAGCTCTTGCTATCAGGTGGGCAAAGCAATGATTCCGCCATATCGGCGGCGCCACAACGCAGAGTGAACGCGTAAGCTCTTTCCTTCTCTCTTGCGCAATGCGGCGACGGGGAGCAAATGAAGTTATGCGCGCACACTCACGTCAATCCGGCCGACTGCCGATTGCATCGCATGCGATCTTTAAACCTGCCCTGATGGGGTGGGGCGCTTTGATCTTGGCAGCGATAATTTTGATCCTGCCATCATCTTTGATCGAACGGCTTGGCATGCTGACCGGCCTATCGATCTTGGGCGATAGCGCGCGCTATGTATTGGCAGCAATCGGGGCGATACTGGGCGCAGGCATTGGCTTGGGCGCGGCCACTCTTGTCAAATCTGCAACGGCACCGAAGGAGGACTCCGACGATCAAGACGAAATCGAAGAAGAGGTCGCGTACCAAGTTGACAGCGATGGCGTTCGCCCAATTGACCCAAACGAGGATTTGGGCAGTGCATCGCTTGATGAGCCGATCGAGGCCGCTGAGTATCAAGAAATTAATGAGAGCCCCACTGAACAGGCAGAACCCCCTGTCGAAGCAGCACCAGAGCCAACTCCTGAACTCAAACAGGGGCGCCGCCGTGGGCTGGATCAACTGGTTCGCAAGGATGAGGATACGCCCGATCCAGACGTGATCTTCCCAAGTGAAGGCTCCAATACGGTGCAAAAAGTCGAGGCAAAAGAGCCGCAAACAGTTGTGAATGAGCTTGCCAATCTGGGAACGCAGGCCGATGAGGATAACCGTGGGGCCGAATCGACCGAAGTGGTTGAAAACGAAGAAATAGAATATCCTAAGGGGGCCGCCGAAGATGATCTCAAGAACGAGGCATCGGGCGAAGAAACGATGAACAATTCAGGCAACAACTCAGGAAAACTCGGTCTTCCAGATGCCGTTGGCGCACAATCAGCGCTTGATGCTCTTTATGCATCGTCCACAGGATCAGTTTCTGACGCGGATGCGGAATTGGTCGCTAGCAATGAGCCAGCCCCAGGGGACGAAGGCGGTTCGATGGACGACAATAGGGAAACGCCTCTTGTACTGGACCTAGAAGAATTCGGAGCGCTTCCCGGGCGCAATGGCGTTTGGGTCGAAGATGGCGCCGCCGATGAAACCGGCCTTAGTGCACTCCAAGCTGGCGAGGACGTAGCAGACACTCAAATTCCCACGGCTTTGGCAAGATTGCGCGCAACACCGGTCGAAGAGCTCAGCATGGTTCAAATGATTGAGCGGCTGGCAGCGGCATTAGCAGACCGGAAAGCCACCAAGATTGCCGATCCAAAGCACAGCGATGATCCAACTGGCAGAAAAGCGCTGGCTGAAGGATTAAAAGAGCTAAGCGCATTGGCCGACAAAGCCCGCGCCACGCCGCCTCCATTTGTTGAGGCTGATGCTCCAACGAAAGAGGCGCATATCGAAGATACAGGTCAGCCCAGCATTGTAGACGATATCGCTGACTTGCGCGGAGCTGCATAAACCACGGCGACATCCAGCGTTTCTTGCAAGACTCGCGCTGCGCCTGTCTTTGCGCGCAATAAACTAAAGCGAAAATATCTTCGTGTGAAATAATACTACAGCATTCCCCATTGCAAAATGGCGTTTCCATCGGCATTAGGGCGGTGAAGGCATGGAGGACTGGCTACGCGCCAATCGTCTCCCCAACGCAAATGCCTGCCCCCATGGGTCTGGCCTCCTCAGCAAAGAGGACGGCGCATCCTGGTGGCATCTGACAGGATGAAGACGCATGATGGGATACCCAAACTCCCAGGGTCTCTATGACCCCGCCAATGAACACGACGCCTGCGGTGTAGGCATGGTCGCCCATATTAAGGGCGAGAAAAGCCATGCAATCGTTGAGCAATCGCTCGAAATCCTCAATCGGATTGACCACCGCGGCGCGGTCGGTGCTGACCCGTTATTGGGTGATGGTGCGGGTCTGCTTATGCAAATTCCCGATCCGCTCTTCCGCAAATGGGCGGGCGCTAATAATCTCGATCTGCCTCAAGAGGGCGATTACGCGGTTGCGATGTGCTTTATGCCGCAGGACGAGGCGGCTCGTAATCTGGTGGCTGATCGCCTCGAAGCTTTCACCGCAAAAGAAGGCCAACGCTTTGTCGGATGGCGCGATGTGCCCACCACTTTGGATGGGCTGGGCGATGCGGTCATCGATTCGATGCCGGTCATCCAGCAAGCCGTGATCGCGCGCGGGGAAAACACGCCTGATCAAGATGCGTTTGAACGCAAATTGCTGGTTATTCGTAAGCAAGTACAAAACCCGCTCGAGAAACTGGCTGAAAAGCATGACCTGCCCGGTCTTACCGAGCTTTACATGCCGAGCTTTTCCAGCCGGACGATCGTTTATAAAGGCCTGCTCTTGTGCGATCAGGTTGGATCATTTTTTGATGATCTGCGCGATCCTGATTGCGTTTCTGCGCTCGGCCTTGTGCACCAGCGTTTTTCCACCAACACATTCCCAAGCTGGCGGCTTGCTCACCCCTTCCGCCTGATTGCGCACAATGGAGAGATCAACACGGTTCGCGGCAATGTGAACTGGATGAATGCGCGCCGCCGCACGATGGAATCGCCGCTATTGGGTGCCGATCTGGATAAAATGTGGCCGCTGATCCCGCATGGGCAATCGGACACGGCGTGTCTTGATAACGCATTGGAATTGCTGCTGGCCGGCGGATATTCCATCGCGCATGCCATGATGATGCTGATGCCAGAGGCGTGGGGCGGCAACACATTGATGGATCCGGATCGCAAGGCGTTTTACGAATATCACGCCGCTTTGATGGAGCCATGGGATGGCCCTGCTGCGGTGTGCTTTACCGATGGCCGCCAAATCGGCGCGACATTGGATCGCAATGGCCTTCGCCCCGCGCGTTTCTGCGTCACCAAAGACGATATCGTTTGTCTTGCGTCCGAAAGCGGCGTTTTGCCGTTCGCTGAAGAAGACATCACACGCAAATGGCGCCTTCAGCCCGGCAAAATGCTTCTGATTGATCTGGAACAAGGCCGGATCATCGAAGATGAAGAGCTGAAAGCTGATCTTGCCACCGCAGAACCCTATGCCAAATGGCTGGAAGAAGCGCAGTTCAAGCTCGATGATTTAGAAGCGGTAGACCCCGAATTTGAAGAGCTTCCGCAAGACAAAAATATGGACACGCCAACCCTGCTGAAAGCGCAGCAGGCATTCGGCTACACGCAAGAAGACGTCTCACGCTTTTTGGAACCAATGGCGGTCAAAGGCGATGATCCCATCGGGTCTATGGGCACAGACACGCCATTGGCCGTGCTGTCGAACAAGTCGCGCCTGCTCTACGATTACTTCAAACAGAATTTTGCGCAGGTCACCAACCCGCCGATCGATCCGATCCGCGAAGAACTGGTGATGAGCCTTTTGTCGATGATCGGCCCGCGCCCCAATCTTTTAGGCCGCGATGCGGGCACGCACAAACGGCTTGAGGTGGAACAGCCCATCCTCACCAATGACGATCTGGCGAAAATCCGTTCGGTTGAAACGACTTTGGATGGCGCGTTCCGCTGCGCAACGATTGATATTACGTGGGATGCGGCAAGCGACGCAGATGCGCTTGAACTGGCACTAAAAGAGATGTGCTGGGCTGCGACCGAGGCGGTTTTGCAAGATCACAACATCCTCGTCCTATCAGATCGCAGCCAAAATGAAGGCCGCGTGCCTATGCCTGCCTTGCTGGCAACGGCGGCTGTGCACCATCATTTGGTGCGCCAAGGTCTGCGTATGCAAACCGGCCTTGTCGTAGAAAGCGGCGAACCACGCGAAGTGCACCATTTCTGCGTGCTCGCAGGTTTTGGCGCAGAAGCGATCAACCCTTACCTCGCATTTGAAACCCTCGAAGATATCCGCGCGCGCAAACATGCCGATGTGACAGCAAGCGAGGTTGAACAAAACTATATCAAAGCGATTGGCAAAGGCATTCGCAAAGTGATGTCCAAAATGGGCATCTCAACTTACCAATCCTATTGCGGCGCGCAGATTTTTGACGCGGTTGGCTTGTCCTCCGCCTTTGTCGAAAAATACTTCACAGGCACTGCGACGACCATCGAAGGTATTGGCCTTGAAGAAGTGGCGGAGGAAACGATCACCCGCCACGCGCAAGCTTACGGCGACAATCCGCTGTATGAAAGCATGCTCGATGTGGGCGGGATCTATCAATACCGTCTTCGCGGTGAAGAACACGCTTGGACCCCTCAAAACGTTGCGCAGTTACAGCATGCCGTGCGCGGCAATGATGCCAAGAATTACGATGAATTCGCCAAGAGCGTGAATGAGCAGAGCGAACGCCTTCTGACCATTCGTGGTCTGCTCGAATTCAAGAAATCCGACATCGCCATTCCCATCGAAGACGTCGAACCGGCAAGCGAAATCGTCAAACGGTTTAGCACGGGCGCGATGAGCTTGGGCTCTATCAGCCACGAAGCGCACTCGACCATGGCGCTTGCGATGAACAAAATCGGCGGGCGCTCAAACACAGGCGAAGGGGGCGAGGAACCGTTCCGTTTCACACCGCTTGAAAACGGCGATTCCATGCGCAGCCGGATCAAACAGGTTGCCTCAGGCCGGTTTGGTGTGACGACCGAATACCTTGTCAATTCCGACGATATCCAGATCAAAATGGCCCAAGGCGCAAAGCCGGGCGAAGGCGGGCAGCTGCCGGGCCACAAGGTTGATAAGCGCATTGGCGCGGTGCGTCACTCAACGCCGGGCGTAGGGCTTATCTCCCCGCCGCCGCATCATGATATCTATTCAATTGAGGATTTGGCCCAGCTGATCCACGATTTGAAAAACGTACAGCCAGAAAGCCGTATTTCGGTAAAGCTGGTTTCCGAAGTGGGTGTGGGCACGGTTGCTGCGGGCGTTTCGAAAGCGCGCGCGGATCATGTTACGATTTCAGGCTATGATGGCGGAACGGGCGCATCGCCGCTCACATCGCTGACCCACGCCGGAAGCCCATGGGAAATCGGCCTCGCTGAAACGCAGCAAACCTTGCTCCTTAATGATCTGCGCAGCCGCATTGCGGTGCAGGTTGATGGCGGGCTTCGCACGGGCCGCGATGTTGCCATTGGCGCCTTGCTGGGCGCGGATGAATTTGGCTTTGCCACAGCGCCTTTGATTGCAGCAGGGTGCATCATGATGCGCAAGTGTCACTTGAACACCTGCCCTGTGGGTGTGGCAACGCAAGACCCTGTTCTGCGCGCACGCTTCACAGGCCAGCCAGAACATGTGATCAATTACTTCTTCTTTGTTGCCGAAGAACTCCGCGCAATTATGGCCGAAATGGGCTTTCGCACTATGGCTGAAATGATTGGGCGGGTGGACCGTTTGGATATGACGCGCGTTCATCGCCATTGGAAAGCGCGCGGCATCAATCTGGAACGCGTGCTGCATATGCCAGAGCTGCCGTTTGACGCATCGCTCCAGCAAACAGAGGGTCAAGATCATGGCCTAGGCGCTGCGATGGATAATGCCCTGATTTCCGATTGTCAGAATGCGATAGAGACCAAAACGCCAGTGCAGCTCGATTACGAGATCCGCAATGTGAACCGCACGGTTGGCGCGATGCTCTCTGGTGAGATTGCCAAGGCGCACGGCCATGAAGGCCTGCCACCAGAAACGGTCCGCATCAATCTTACAGGTGTTGCAGGCCAAAGCTTTGGCGCGTGGCTTGCGCATGGTGTGACGCTGGATCTGGTGGGCGATGCCAATGACTATGTCGGCAAAGGCATGTCAGGCGGGCGCATTATCGTACGCCAGCCAGACGGCGCGCCGCGCAAAGCCGATGAGAATATCATTGTCGGCAACACTGTGTTGTACGGCGCGATCGCAGGTGAAGCCTATTTCGGCGGTGTCGGCGGAGAACGCTTTGCCGTTCGCAATTCAGGCGCGATTGCCGTTGTCGAAGGCGCTGGCGATCACGCCTGCGAATATATGACCGGCGGCGTTGTTGTTGTGCTTGGGAAAACAGGCCGCAATTTTGCAGCCGGGATGAGCGGAGGCGTGGCTTACGTTTACGATCCCGATGGATCATTCAGCACACGCGTCAACCACGCACAAGTTGATCTGGTGCCCGTTTCATCAGAAGCGGATACCGATGAGGGCACAGGCCGCCCGCAACAGCGGGGCCGATCAGTCCATGATTTTGGCATGGGCGATATGCTGCGTCATGATGCAGAGCGCCTGCGTATCTTGATCGAACGCCACCAGCTGCACACCGGCAGCGCAGTGGCGGGAGAATTGCTGGGTGATTGGGAAACGTCGCTTAGTAAGTTCGTAAAAGTAATGCCGCGTGATTATCAGCGCGCGCTTGAAGCCATTGAGGCAGAGCGCAAAGAAGCTGAGAGTGTAGCGGCAGAGTGATTTCCCATCCCCAACCCCTCCCGCAAGCGGGAGGGGAGCGAGACTTGCCAGCTCGCTGGCTAGTCGCAGCGGGGTGGGCCTTTGAGGCAATGAGGTAAGTACAGTGGGCAAAGACACCGGATTTCTCGAACTGGATCGGCGCGAACGCGATTATATCGATCCCAAAGAGCGGCTCGAAAACTACCGCGAATTCGTCGTTCAACCGAGCGATGATGTGCTGTCTTCGCAAGCCTCGCGCTGCATGGATTGCGGGATTCCCTATTGTCACAATGGTTGCCCGGTGAACAATATGATCCCGG
>JBCAZT010000103.1:0-10500 GCA_038532855.1 Pseudomonadota bacterium | reverse complement strand
GGCGCGCCGCTCAAATTCGAGGCAGCCGTTGCAGGCGGCATTCCCGTCGTAAAAGGCCTGCGCGAAGGCACAGCTGCCAATGCGCTCAACAAAGTCTACGGTATCTTGAACGGCACCTGCAATTACATCCTTTCCGAAATGGAAGCGACCGGGGCCGATTTTGATGAGGTTTTGGGCGAGGCGCAAAAGCTTGGCTATGCCGAGGCTGATCCGACTTTCGATATCGAAGGCGTCGATGCGGCCCACAAGCTGGCGATTATCGCAGGCATTGGCTTTGGCGCTCAGCTTGATTTCGCCAATGTCCGCACCACTGGCATCACCGCTGTGCGCGCGGCTGACATTGCGCAGGCCGATGCGCTTGGCTTTGTCATCCGCCTGATTGCCGAGGCTGATTTGAGCGAGGAGGACGGCAAAACCGGCCTTCTCCAACGGGTGCGACCCTGCCTTGTCGCAAAAGACCACCCGTTAAGCGCGGTGGACGGCCCGACAAATGCCGTGGTGGCAGAGGGCAATTTCTCAGGCCGCCTCCTGTTTCAAGGGGCAGGCGCTGGCGATGGCCCAACCGCCAGCGCTGTGGTGGCTGACCTGATCGATATCGCGCGCGGAGACGTTGGCGCGCCTTTCGCCATGCCCGCAAGCGAGCTCACCGCATACCCGCCAGCAGAACCCGGCAACCGGATGGAGCGTACCTATCTGCGCTTTACCGTCAATGACCGCCCCGGCGTGCTCGCAGAGATCACGGCGGCAATGCGCGATGGCGATGTCTCCATCGAAAGCCTCATCCAACAGGGCCGCAAACGCGATGGCGGCGAAGTGCTGGTCGCCATCGTGACCCATGAAGGGCCAGAGGCCAATGTGCGCCGCGCGCTGGAATTGCTTGAGGGGTCAGACAGCCTAACAGGCGAGCCACTGGTGCTGCCGATTGTGGCGTAGCCCTTGCGTAATTCGGTGACAGTGCACCAATTTCATTGCCACCCAACCGCCAGCCGCGACCTCGCTTAAGAAATTGGTGCACTGTCACCGATATACCAACTTGTTTTCGTTCTTCATTGCAAGACCGGAGGACCCGCGCGCGAGCTATGACGCGGGAATGACGGGGAGAGAGCTTTCACTCCTAGGTAACGGTGCACCAAGTGCGGGTAACACGGTGCGGGTTTGTGAGTTGCGCGCTATACAATTGGTGCACTGTCACCGTAATGTGTCACCGTAATGCATCTGAGCAACACTATCGATGCGCTGCTCTATGATCGTTGCATTCCCGATTGTGCGACCTAATTGGTTTACACCACTCAACTCATCGCTAGAATTTGTCAAAACACTTTGACCATAACCGCGATTATAGGAGTCGAGCGCCAGTAAAGATAGAAAGACTTCGCGATTCATTTTGTCCGCTCCTTAACAAAATCAAAACTGGAAAGGTCGTTAGCAAGTCGATTTTCGGCTTTTATTGTGTTGTTCCTACGGCCATCCAGCATTCCCTCTTTCTGCGATGACAACCAAGCCAACCGCTCTTCAATCCCAGTCGTCACCGGATCATCGGTCACCTCAACTGTGATCCGTTTCAGCTTCACACCTTCGCCAAAGGTCGCAGCCAGATCGAGCGGGTCCACTTTTTCAACGCTGGTTGGATCATCCAGATCGCCAAATGTCACCAGCATCGGATACATATGACGACGTCTGCCGGGACCTGCGGGCTTGTACAAAGGCAAATCATATTCGCCCTGCATGCGAAGGATTGCCCGGATCTTCTCTTTGGCGGCGCCCTCCCCGCGATAGCTCGGTGCCAATAGCGACATCACATTGGAGGCCCAATCTGTTTGGCTTTCGGATCGCATAAGAGCAAACAGCGTGCGACCATCGGGCAAGTCCACTGCCACAGCCTCTCCGCGAGCGCGCATGGTCGCGCGCCCGGGTGAGATAATAGCGTTCTTGCTCGCAACCTGCGTGGACACTTCAATCACGCTAGAACCGGTTTTGAGCCCCTCAGGCGTTTCGACTTCGACTTTAAGCCGGTAACGATATTCGGGAGGGCTGCTTTCAGAACACCCCGCAAGCAGCATGGCGGCCAAAAAGGCACAAAATCCTGCAATCATCCGCATAACCTACGCGCCCTCCTACTGCGTTCCGAATGGTAATCGCATGATTTGGTTGCGGTTTGGTATCCAACCACTCGCCCACCGCCCATTTGTCATCCCCGCGAAGGGCTCTCCTGAGCATTGCCGAAAGGCGGGGACCCAGAGCGGAACGCTCGGATTTCAGGACCTGGGTTCCCGCCCTTCGACAAGCTCAGGACGAACGGGAGGCCAATGGGTGCCCAGTCACCGAACACGTCACCCAACACACGTCAATAAATCACCCGACGTCACTCATCATATTTAGGCGGTGGCAATCCCAGCGCCTCGCGGCGTTTTTTGATCTCTTCTTTGGACAATTCTTCATCTTCGCCCAGCGGGGGCAGGCCTCTTGCTATCCGGTCTGCGTCGGAACCCTCTGGCGCTTGGGGCAACGCTTCGACGTCGATGAAAACGGCGGGGGGCGGCACTCTACCTAGCCCGCCGACACAGCCTGGCGGATTGCCTTGCTGTTTGCAGCTGGGCTGGAAGCTGGGCATTTTGGGATCATCGCGAAAGGCGGTTTCTTCGGCATAGCGTTTGCGCGCAGCCTCGCGGCTGCCTGAGTAGTAATTCTCACCGCTTTCGCCCAATTGGCGGCACACGATAATCTCTCCAGAGATGGTGCCGGCATCGGCTTGATCTTCACACGCCTGCGTTTCCACCGGATTGACCTCGCCGCGCGGTACGGTGATCAAGATGTCGATCGGATTGGGGCGCTGGGGGACGGTGACAGGTTCGCTCACCGGGGCTTGTTCGGCGCTGGTTTCCGCTGCTTCAGTAACGCTTTCGTCATCTTGTGCCGCCACAGGGAAAGCCACACCCAGCATGGCAAAACCGATGACTGCCCGAAAGGATAAGTTGCGGGTATTCGGGAGAAAGGCGTTCGCATTGCTCGACAAGCCCGCCTCCTTATGACTAAGCGCTGTGCGATATCCAATGCGGAACAGGACTGAATTTGGCATGAATAGCGCCCCTAACACGGACATCCTCGCTGACAAACAAACCGATGATGAAAACGCGATTGAACGCGTGCTCGTCCTTGAAATGGTGCGCGTCACCGAAGCGGCGGCTGTTGCCGCTGCGCAATTGATCGGGCGCGGCGATGAAAAAGCGGCCGATGCAGCCGCTGTTGAAGCAATGCGGCGCGCGTTCGATAATCTCTACATGGATGGCACTGTCGTGATCGGCGAGGGCGAACGTGATGAGGCGCCAATGCTGTTTATCGGCGAAAAAGTCGGCATGGGTAAGGGGCCGAAGATCGATATCGCGCTTGATCCCTTGGAAGGCACCACGATCACGGCAAAAGCGGGGCCGAATGCTTTGGCGGTTCTGGCGGCGGCGGAAGAGGGCAATCTGCTGAATGCGCCCGATGTTTACATGGATAAGCTGGCCGTTGGGCCGGGCCTTCCAGCCGATGTGATCGATCTTGCAAAATCGGTGACGGAAAATGTGCAAGCGGTGGCCAACGCGAAAGGCAAAAAGCCTTCCGATATCAATGTGTGCGTGCTTGATCGCCCGCGCCATGCCGATTTGATTGCCGAATTGCGCTCGCTTGGATGCGGTGTGCATTTGATCGGCGATGGCGATGTGGCTGGCGTGATTGCGGTGACCGATCAGGATACGGGCATCGATATGTATATGGGATCAGGCGGAGCGCCCGAAGGCGTGCTGGCAGCAGCCGCTTTGCGCTGTGTCGGCGGGCAGTTCAATGGACGCCTGACGTTCCGCAATGACGATGAAAAAGCGCGCGCTGCGAAATGGGGGATCGAAGACCTCAACCGGATCTACAAGCTCGAAGATTTGGCCAAAGGCGATTGCATCTTTGCCGCAACCGGCGTGACATCAGGTTCGCTGCTTGATGGCGTGAAGACGCGCAAGAAAAGCACCGGCGCAACCATTATGACCACCGATAGCGTGGTGATGCGCGCATCATCTGGCACAGTGCGCTGGATTAAGGGGCAGCACCGGATCGCGCCGCATCGCAGTTGAATTCAGGTTCGCCGCGAGCACAACGGTCCTCGTACGGAAAAGAGAAAAATGCGCGCTGGATCAAAGGCCAACACCGGATCGCGCCGCATCGCTCATAAGCGGTGGGATTTGCTCTGATATCCGGGGCCGCTCGCTCATTGCAGGTTCACTCGGCACACGGTTAAAGGCGGGCATACCCGGAGACCCTCGCTGTGCGCGCCATTTTGCCATTTCTACTGTTATACTGCGCGGGCCCTGCTCTGGCTGAGAATGTGCAGGGCGAAGACGATGCACGAGCCCATCAGCAGATCGCACTCCTAACCCCAAGCGATCCCGCTCTCGAAGCTGCCAAGGCGGATCTGTTTGATTGCGAGCAAGGGTGTCTAACACCGGCGGAAGCTGCCACACTAGCCTTTTCGGCTGGCGAGGGCGCGGTGCAAAAGGGCCGCGTTCTGCTTGATATTCGCGGCGGCGGGCAGAGCCTGCAGGGTAATCTGGGCGAATTGTTCTTTGTAAACTCGCATCAGGACTATGCCGAATTGGGCACTCTCACCATCGCTTTTGAAGCGCGAGTTCTGCGCGCCCTTTTGCGCCGTGCGCGCACTTGCGGCGGGGCCTTAGTCGATGGTGAGATCACGGTTGAGGGGTGCCGCGGCGGAGGCATCAAAGACGTGAATATGTTCACGATGATGCAAGCGCTCCACAAACGCCGGATCGTGGTCGAAGGCGATATCCGCCTGCAATGGATTGATGCGAGCTTTGGCCTGCGGAGCCCCGTCAGCAATAAGCGCGGCGAATTTGAAAAAGGGTATTTTCAACCGTGAATTTGGGTCGAGGATGCCGATCAGATCAGCTTTGTGTATGAGGATTGAGCAGGCCAACAGTCAGGGGTGTTTTATGCGTTTTCCCAAAAGTTTTCTTTGCTTTGCTATCTTGGCTCTTTGGGGCTCGCCCGCCTCGGCGCAGTCGAGCTTTGAAAGTTGGCTCAACGGTTTCGCGATGGAACTGGGCAAAACGCGAGCGAACTACACAGCGATCGTTCAAAACGTGGATTGCTGCGCGCCGGACAGGCGGCAGGTTGAAGAAACCTGGAACAAGGTCAATGCTACCCTCGCTGGTACTCTTGAGTTTTCTCGCCGGAAACATGTGGGCATAGTCTTTTGCAAATCCACGCACCTTCTTGGTTTGCAGGTCAATCTGACCAGTCTTCACATCCGGTTATTGGCACGCGAAACCAGAAGAGCTGCAAACTTGGACGCGGCCAATACAGACAATGCTTCAAAGCTTGAACGCATCGCCGCCGATGTTCAGCGTCTTGACCAGTCCGTAAAGGCGTATCATTCGCGCATAGGCTGCCCAAAGCCCGAGTGATTTTGCTGAGCTGACATCACCGCCTACCCCAATATTCAAACGCCAACTCCTGATGCAACGCGACATAGCGCTTGGCCTCGGCCCCCTTCCCAATCGAGCGGCCAATCGCCAGGCATTTCATCGGCCAGATGAGAGCGGCTGACAAACCAGCCTTGGCCGGGCAAGCCGTCAGACTGGCGCACCACCAGCACAGCCAAACCCGGCTCACCCGCCAGCCGCCCCGCTTCATCAATCCGGTCCATCGCAGCGCATAGCGCTCGCATTTTGGGGCGAGTGAAGCTGTAACCGAGCAGGTTCAGCATCTGGCTGTAAGTAAGCGCATTGCGTGCGCGCGCTGCACCGATCAGGGTCTCCCGAATTTCAGCGGGCTCGAAAAGCGCCATCAACCAACGCGATCAAACATCAATCAAACAGACTACTCACACTGCTTTCATCGGCAATCCGGCGGATCGCCTCGCCCACCAGCGGGGCGATTGTCAAAGCGCGAATACGCGTGGAGGCTTGGGCTGCCTCTGTCAGTTGGATCGAATCAGAGATAACCAACTCTTCCAATTTAGAGCCATCAATCCGCGCAACTGCGCCGCCCGACAGCACGCCATGGGTGATATAAGCAGCGACCGATTTGGCGCCGCCTTCCAGCAAAGCTTCAGCCGCGTTGCACAAAGTGCCGCCGGAATCGACGATATCGTCTATTAGGATGCAGTGGCGACCGGAAACCTCACCGATAATGTTCATCACTTCGCTCTCGCCCGGGCGATCGCGGCGTTTGTCAACTATGGCAAGCGGTGCATTGTCGAGACGCTTGGCCAAAGCCCGCGCGCGCACAACACCGCCAACATCAGGCGAGACAACCATCAAATCACGCTCTCCATAGCGCGCCTGAATATCGGCGGCCATTACGGGTGCTGCGTAGAGGTTGTCTGTCGGGATATCGAAGAAGCCCTGAATTTGGCCAGCGTGGAGATCCACTGCGAGCACTCTATCAGCGCCCGCTTCGGTGATCAGATTGGCGACCAGTTTTGCCGAAATCGGCGTGCGTGGGCCAGGTTTCCTATCCTGCCGGGCATAACCAAAATACGGCACCACGGCGGTGATTCTTTTGGCCGATGCGCGTTTGCAGGCATCGATACAGATCAGCAATTCCATCAAGTTGTCATTGGCGGGATAGCCTGTCGGCTGCACCAAAAACACATCTTCGCCGCGCACATTCTCGTGGATTTCAACGAAGATTTCTTCATCGGCGAACCGCCGCACGCTGGCATCTGTAAGCGGGATTTCAAGATAGGCCGCGATAGCGCGCGCCAATGGCAGGTTTGAATTGCCTGACATGATTTTCATGGTTGCGAATCCCCTCACCTCAACTGTGATAGTGATCGCCTAAACCAGCGTCATGAAAACGCAACAGAGCGGAGCAGATTGTCTACGTATTGCTTGATAAAGGCGAGCGGTTCCTAACCCTGCCAAGGACGTTTGTCGCCAGGAGCGAGCCGGTTCAGCTCCTCCAAACGCCGCGCCGCGCGTGTTTCCAGATTGATTGTCAAAAGCAATCTGTCGCTGGAGCGGAAGGCATGCGGCGTAATGCCGAAGAAGGCTTGGAATTCGCGGATCAGGTGCGATTGATCGAAATAGCGCAGCAGGAACTCTTCTTCTTCCTGTTCATCTGCAAGGCCCAGCATCTGGGAGGCAAGGTCAATCGCTCTCGCGCGGCGCAAAACGGTTTTGGGCGTCAGGCCAAAATCGCGGCGCACCACCCGTTCCAATTGGCGCAGACTGATATTTTGACTTTCCGCAAAATCGCCTGGCGCGATATTGGGATCGGCAAAGCTGGCAAGTTCAAACGCTGAGCTAATGGGATCAGGCGGCAACGGATCGTGTTTGCGGATATATTCGCGCACTTTTTCTTCGAGCAACTGCGCCCAATCCATGGGTTCGCCGTCAGGATCGAAAATGGGTTTGCCATCGGGATCGATCAGGCCAAATTTGTCAACGCGGACTATGCGATCAACCACCTCTGCGGCTGTAATGTCGAAAAGTCGCCGCTTTGCACCGGGACGAAAACCGACATTCACGGTTGATAGTGAACCTTTGCAATGCACCGCCATATGACGTGAATGCGGCCCAAGTAGGATCGCTTCTTGGCCTACAGGAACCGACCCCTCGGCCGTTTCAGCGAGCCATTCGCCGCCCAGCATCACGCGCTGAAACGCAATGTCGTTGCAAATCCCACAATCGAGCGTGAAGTCATCGGGCGCTTCCACTTTGGCAACAACAATACGCGCAATCCAAGGGTCAAGATCAGGCGCAGGCGCGCGGTTGAATGACAGCGGCATGCCTGAGCGCGTCGTCCCTGAACGCGAATCAACCCCCTCAAATTTTTGTGGCATAAATATCCGCGCCCTGACCTATTGGACTGCCCAAATGGGCTGCGTTCCCCTCGAATTTCTGTGTGCTTAGCACAACTTGTACTAAAAAGGTGCGTGTTTTAAGCCACAGGTAACCTTCAACTTGTTCTTGGCACACAGCGTTTCAAGTGTAGTGAGTGCGCAAATCGGCAAATACACAGGTAATTTCTCTAATGGCGCAATCCGATATTGAATTGGCTCAACAACTTGCCGAGGCAGCGCGATCCGTTATTCGTCCATTGTTTCGGGGTGAGTGGGAAGCGGAGACAAAAGCCGATAACTCCGCAGTCACTGAAGCCGATCGCGCAGCCGAAGCGGCAATGCGCGCTATCCTTGAAAAAGAACGCCCCGATGATGGGATCATTGGCGAGGAATACGGCACCCGCAATGAAGGGGCTGGCAGGCAATGGGTGCTTGATCCGATTGATGGCACGCAAAGTTTTGTGGCCGGCCGCGCGATCTTCGGCACCTTGATTGCGCTTAATCAGGAAGGCTGGCCCATATTGGGCGTGATCGATCAACCCGTGCAGCAAGAACGCTGGATCGGGCAAATTGGCGAAGGGACAACGCTGAACGGAAAGCCTGTAAAAGCGCGGCCTTGCCCCGCTGTTGAAGGCATGTCGCTTGCCACAACAAGCCCGCATTGTTTTGATGCAGAACAATCAGATGCGTGGCTGAACCTTGTGGTCAACGCCTATCCCAAACGTCCTTATCCTGTTTATGGCGGCGATTGTTACAATTACGCTTTGTTGGCGAGTGGGCATTTGGACTGCGTTATGGAAGCTGGACTAAAGCTGTATGATTACGCAGCTTTGGTGCCAGTGGTTGAGGGTGCCGGGGGCATCATGTCCGATTGGCAGGGCAATCCTTTGGATGCAGGAAGCGATGGCACTGTGATCGCGCTTGGCGATCCCGCACGACTGGAAGATGTGCTTGCTGCGATGGGATCAAGTGAATTGGCACCCAATGTGCGGCTTTCGCAAGACACGTCTATTCTGCCAAGCAGCGGCGGCTTTAAGTTTCCGCCGCTTGGCGATGAGTGAGAATAGAGGCTGAAGGAGGGGATCAAAATGCGTCCAAAATGGTTCTGGAGCATAATTGCCGCCATTGGCCTTGCATCATGCGGCGAGGCGGCAGGGCTTTCGGAGCCTACGCACCAGATTGTGTATCAGGTGGACGAAGAAGCCATTCCTGAAGACGGCGACCGCGATGCCGTGATTGAGGCAATGCGCGAAGTGATTGTGGCGCGGCTTGGCGCTGGTGCGCCTATCTCACTTCACAATATAGAGCTGACATCTGATGGACAAATTGTGCTCGATGTGTCCGGCCCCAATGCGCCTGAGGCGGTGCAATCGGTTATCGGCTTCACCGGGGAAATGACCTTCAAGTTGGTCGATCAAACCGCGCCCTTTCAAGATACGCAGCAGGGGATCGCTGAGCCGGGCCGCGAAATTCTCCCCTCCCGTGATGGCCCAGCGATGGCGGTCTATCGCCTCGGGGGAATACGCGGCCGCCATATTGTTGATGCGAAGGTTGAGGCCGATCAGGCCACGGGTAAGCCCGTTGTCCATATCGGCTTTGATGATGCGGGCGCTCGTAAGCTCGCTAACTTAACCCGCGACAATGTGGGTGCGCCTATTGCCATAATTCTGGATGGAGAGATCATTTCGGCTCCCATTATTTTTGAGCCTGTGACCGGCGGCCGATTGCAGTTGTCGGGCGGGTACTCAAAAAAAGAGGCCAATAACCTTGCGATCGCGCTGAGAAACGGCGCACTGCCCGTGCCGATGAAATTGGTGTCGCAGCGGGAATTGAAGTGAAGTGAACTTTTAAGCCCGGCTCGATTGTGTCGATTAACGCTCTACCAGACCGTATTCCCCATGGCTTTACGATCGCGGCAACATTGCTCGCTGCTGCAATTTTGTTCTGGGGTTGGTGGTCATCAGGCCGCGAGTATTCCGGATGCTTTGAACTGGACCGCAATCAAGTGCTTCAAATTGGTCATCAAGGAGCAGCCGTTTATCAGAATGGCCAACTGATGGGTGTAGCCCGTATATCGGACGTCCAACGCACTCGCGGCTATATTTTTACTCTTGAAGAGCGCTTCGTCCCAGATGGTAGTAGCAGCCAACATTTTTTCTTCGGGTCAGACGATGAGCTTGAGGGCTGGGGCGACGTCAATGCGGGCTCTAACAAGGTGAGTGTTCTTCAGCGACATGGTTCCGCTCAGCTTGCAATCGTGAATTTGATCAATGGCGATCGGAGGGAATTCTCGAAAATAACCTGCCCGGAATGAGCGGGTCAAATTCCCTCTTCTTCTATAGTGTCTTCCAAGAAGGGCTTAATCCGGAAGGTCCCGCTTGTTTTGATCGAAGAGCGCGTTGGCGAGGGTGATTAGACAAAAGCGGTTTCCTACATGGCAAAGACCTGTCAGGCTTCGCCGATAGGGGCCGCTCATGGTTTGGTGGGAACCGCAAGTTTACGCGCTGTCCTCAAGCTAGGTGCAAACCAACCGATCCTCGTATGTACTTGGCCAACGAATCGCACCGAATCGCTTGCATCACGAGCCAAAAAGCGTATGTGCGCGCAACCCAACGACACAGATTTGCGAGTCCGGCCTGGCGACAAGGGCTGCCAGGGCTGGC
>JBCAZT010000102.1:0-10541 GCA_038532855.1 Pseudomonadota bacterium | reverse complement strand
AAGCGCCTGCGCGAAAGCCACCAGTCCAAAGGACAAAACCGCAATTACAATCAGCGCCCATTCCAGCGGACTTGGGATTGGCGCTGTTGGAAGCGTCGCGCCCCAAATCGCCTCTGCCACGACCTGAAAGAGGAAGTAGGCGACACCAGCTGCCATCGCGCTGCCGAAGGTGCGCTTTGCCAGCTTTTCAGGCGCGGCATCGGCCAGACCTTGGGCAACAAGATAGGCAACCCCAAAGATCAACATAGCGCCCAGCGCGTAAGCTTGCGGGCTTTTGAGACCAAAGCCAAAGCCAAAAGCCGCTGCGATACCGCCATAGAGCAGAAGAGCGAGTGCGAAGCTTTTCAACACATTGGCGACACTTGGTGCGGCCACAGGGCCAGGTCGGCGAATGCTCGCGACATCTTGCACCGCGCCGCCTGATGAAAGGAAAGCGTGCGCCTTATAAAGCGAGTGCGCGATGATGTGGAGCAGCGTAAGCGTCCACAAGCCAAGGCCGCATTGGAGCAACATAAAGCCCATTTGCGAGACCGTGGACCATGCAAGTGCGGTTTTAACAGCGCTTTGTGTGAGCATCACCGCTGCACCAAACAAAGCTGTAAATCCGCCGATCATCGCCAAAGCGGCCATCGCGCCAGAGCTTTGCGCAACGAGGCTGGAAGCGGCGATCAGCAAAACGCCGCCCGAATTGATAATCCCTGCGTGAAGCAAAGCAGACACAGGGGTTGGTGCCTCCATCACTTCTGTCAGCCAGCCATGCAGCGGGAAACTTGCGGTTTTCAGCGCGGCTGCCACAATGATCAATGCAACCGCGATGTGACCCAATGCCCCAAGACCTTGCACCTCTACTGCCTCGTTAAGCGCGGCAAGATCACCCGTACCAAAGCCAAAGACAAGCGCAGCCATCGCAACAAAAAGAGCAAGATCACCAGTATGCCAAACCAGAGTGAATTTGGTGGCGGCGCGCTGCGCTTCGGCGCGTTCGGGATAGAACAGCAGCAAGCGACGCAGAGTAACGCCCACTGCGACAGTGGCTGCGATCATCACCGCAAGGCTGCCTGCCTGCGCGAACACCATTACAGCGGCCAACGTTGCCAGCATCAACGTATGAAACGTGCCCTCGCGTTCCTCACCATCGATATAGGTCCGGCTGTAACGCATAACGATCCAGCCGATAAATCCGACCAGCAATGCCATTGTGGCGCTGACAAGGTCCGCTCTTAGCGAGAGAGCGAAGGGGCCTTGCAATATTGCGGCGTTCATAGGCCCAGCAAAAGCGACCTGCGCCAATCCGAAAGCGGCTAAAAGGCCTGAAAGCAGCGCTGCATATTCCGACAGGCGCGGCGTCAAAACGGGGCGTTTGCCGGGGCGTGTTGCGGCGAACAAAGCGGCTGCGAGCAGCACAATGGGCGCAAAGAATGCGAGTGAGAAGGACGCAAGCATTGGGGGCTCCTGTTGGGATCGAGGCCTTGTTAACCTGGATTGTGCATCAATAAAAATTCATATATTATGTATTTTCGTTCTAATTTATAGAACTTTCCAAAAAGCCCGTCCTCCACCTCCAGGGATGTACTAAATGAACTTGCACCACCTTCGACTGTTCCGCGCAGTCGCCAGAGAAGGCTCACTGACAGAGGCAGCGCGATCGCTCAATATTTCGCAAAGCGCGGTCTCAACACAGATCAAAACCTTAGAAGCAACTTTGGGTCATGATCTGTTTGAACGCCGCGGAAGAGCTCTACATTTAACTGAGGCGGGCAGCATCGCCTTGGATCACGCAGATGAGATTTTCCGCACAGCCGACCATCTCACCGCGACCCTAGACCGCGCAGAAACCCAGCGCCGCGTCCTGCGCATCGGCGCATTGGCAACGTTATCACGCAACTTTCAAATGCGCTTTATCGCGCCACTGGTTGGCCGCGATGATGTGGAAGTGGTTTTGCGATCTGGCACACAGCGCGATCTGCTGCGCGATCTTCAGGCGTTATCGCTCGATGTGGTCCTAACAAACCTGCCACCTGCAAGAGATGCGGAGAGCCCGTATTTGCTAAAGCGCATCGATGAACAAGATGTCAGCTTGATAGGCACTCCTTCAAGAGCGAAGGACATTGGCGTCTCTTCAGACGAAAAGCAGCCCAATAATGCGGAGTTAAACGGTGCACTTGCCAATTCGCCCCTCGTTCTACCCACACCCGAAACAGCATTGCGAGCAGGCTTTGATGCGATGCTCAACCGCATGGGAATAGTCCCACAAATAGCAGCCGAAGCCGATGATATGGCGATGATCCGCCTTTTGGCCCGCGCTGATCTTGGCCTTGCAGTAATCCCACCCATCGTGGTGCGCGATGAACTCGACAATGGACGCCTTATGGAGATCGCAAAACTCCCGGATATCACAGAGATATTCTATGCTGTGACAATCAAACGCCAGTTCAGCAATCCGCTGGTTGAAGCGGTGCTTTCATGAATACGTACTGACCTTGGCCGCTGTAAAACGTTGCAAATTCGGATCGTTTTGACAGCCTCAGAGCTAGTACACGGCGCCACATCGCTGTAGTGCGTATTTTACATTCTTATTAAATGCACGCTCCATTGGGGGAGAACATATGCGCGTTGCACTTGCTGATGACGAACAGGATCTGCTGGATCAAATTGCCGGCATAGTCGTGTCTGCGGGACACGAGGTTGAGACATTCCGTAATGGGACAGACCTGCAAAGGGCTCTCCAGCGCGAAACCTATGACGTCGTGATGCTCGACTGGAATATGCCGGGCCAAACTGGTCTCGACATTCTGCATTGGGCGCGGGAAAATCTGCCATCTTCTCCGCCCTTCATCATGATCACGAGCCGCGGCGAAAACGAAGATGTGGTTCGCGGGCTTGAAGCGGGCGCTGTTGATTACATCACAAAGCCCGAATCAGACGATATCATCCGTGCCCGTCTCGAAGCTGCTGGCCGCCGCATTGGCGCTGATCGCCCCGAAACGGAAGTGAAGTACGGCAAATACACTCTAAACCGCAAATCGAAAGAAGTGGATTTTGATGGAACAGAAGTGGCCGTTACCGCCAAGGAATTCGATCTGATTGATCTGCTCTTCCAAAATCTCGACCGCCCTCTGTCTCGCGGCTATCTCTTCTCTCGCGTCTGGGGGGGGAATATCGAACTAGAGACACGGACTATCGACGTTCACGTATCGCGGTTGCGCTCAAAACTGGAACTCAAACCAGAAAATGGTTATGTGATCCGCACAGTTTTCGGCTTTGGATATCGCATGGACGCGTATATCGAGGAGGAAACTGCTAAAGGGTAAGGCATGACACGACACAAAGACCGCTCTTCCAGCGCGCTAAAATCGACAGGAATTGCGATCTGCCTAGCCCTGCTAGCGGGCTGTTCTGTCACGACGCCTCCCGTTTTGCGATCCGATATTGGGGTTGCTCGCGATTTTGCGCAGATCGATCTGCTTGAGCCAGAACAAGAGCAGGTTCAGCGGCTTGAATTGCACAATTCTGTAAGCGTCGCTTTGCAATCGCATGGCATCGCGGTTCTTGATGATCCTAACTCTGACACGGTAGGCGAAGTTGCTATTGCAGACAGCCCCGGCACAGTCGGGCTTTATGCGGGTGAAGCTGGCAAGTCCGACGAAAATGCCCGCCCCATTGCCCAAATCTACGACAGCCGTTGGTATGAGAGCTGCGAAACATCGCGGATGAAAGCGAGTCTTGCAGTTTTTGATCGCGCCACTGGTGCTCTTATCAAACGATCAGAAGTCGAAAGCATCACCTGCGTCGGCGACGCGCTGCCGACAGACCAGATAGCTGAACTTTTGACCAGGGAATTGATCAGCGAATAGTCGCTTTTCGGCACGGCAGAGTAATCTGAAACCGTGTCCCTGTCTCTTTACGCGTTTCGACATCGATGTGCGCGCTATGCTCGTCAATCACCCTTTTGACATAAGCAAGGCCTAGGCCTGCGCTTGGCCCAGCCTCGGTATCGCGCGCACCAAACCTGGCAAATGTGTCTTTCACCCTCTCGGCAGGCAGACCCGGCCCATTATCGGCAACCTCGATCAGGATGCTGTTGTTATCAATCCGCTGAAGCGACACGGACACTGCCTCTCCCTCAGGTGAAAACTTAATGGCATTGCCAATCAGGTTATCAATCGCGCGCGACATAGAGGATGGATCTACCTCGCAAAATTCAGGCTCATCGGGAATCTGCGTTTCGAAGCTAATCTTGCCGCGTTTTGCCGCTGTATAGGCGCGGTCAACTGCCTCATGCAGCAAAGCGCCAAGGTCAGTTTCTTGGGGTTCCACACCTTCATATTCTAGCCGGGCGATCTGAACGAAATCATCTGTGAGCTTCAGCGTACGACGTGCTTGTTTCTCGATCCTTGCGAGGCGTTCTTCCTGCGGCAAAGTTTGTCCAGATGATCCCACAAGGCCAACGATAGCAGCTTGGGGAGAGCGCATATCATGGCTGAGAAATTCAAGCATTTCGCGCCGTTGTTGCTCGTTCTTGCGGATGGTGCTGATATCACGCAGCGATACAATCTGCCCTCCATCTGTCATTTCGCTTTCGGATGAGGCCAGGAGAAAAACGCGATGGTCTGGAAAGGCTATTTCCTGCTTGTCGCTTTCCAAAACAGCGCCTTGCTCATCGCGCAATTCATTGAGGGTTTTGCCCGTACATTCCACCTCATCACCGAAGACTGTTTCGGCTCGCCTGTTCATGAGGATCAAGCCGCCATCAGCATCGAAAACAAGCATAGGATCGGGTGATCCTGACAGCACTCGACGGAGGAACGATAAGCGTTCGCGCGTCTCTCCTATCAGGCCGCGCACCTGCGAGACTTGTTTCGCGATTGGGTCAAAACCGCGCCCATGTGCTGGATCGCGTTCAGGATTAATCCCGCCCATCGCTTCTGCTTCTACCTGAAGGAAGCGGCTAACAGATGTAAGTCGTCGCCAGCCCCAGACCGGGTAAGCCAGCAAGATGCCAAGGATGGCGGGAAAGACTGGCAGCCAAAGGTTCGCGGCCACTACCAACACGAAAGAGCAGGCAACCAATAGTGCAATCAGTCCAAGCGATGCGCGCAATGTCCAGCTAGGCGGAAATTGCCAAAACACTAGAAACAAGACGATGATTGTCGCCACAGGCACGGTGATGCTGATGGGCGCGCTCACCTGGGTAATCAGCTCATCACCCATCAGACCACTCAAAAGGCTAGCCTGCATTTCGACACCGGTCTTAATCCCGCCCGCATAGTTTGACACGGCATATCGATCGCCGAGCCCTTGCGCTGTCGCACCGATCAGAACGATTTTGCCTTCCAGCATGGCTGCAGGCGTCGCGCCAGAGATGATATCAACCGCACTTGGATCACGAAAGGACCCCGGCTGATGCATGGGCGCGATGGGGTCTGTGCCTGCCTCCGGCAAATGCCCTCCATCTCCGCCCAATGTGAGGAATGCCATTTTCACCAAATGGTTATGTGTCCCGCGCGACGTGTCCAACTCGAAATCGAACCGGCGGACAATCCCATCGCTATCGGGACTCACGAAAACATGCCCAATTTCCCGCGCACCGGCAGCAAATTCACGAAGCGGCATAAGCGGTTCGGTTTCGTCCTCGGTATTGGGGACGCGCGATACGGAATGCGGCAGAACAACATTGCCTGCATCTGCAATAGATTGAGCCAGCCGCGCATCGCTTTCTGGATCGCCTGGATCGACAAACAGAACATCGAAAATGATGAGATCAGGCTGATAGGATGCCAACTGATCAATCAAATCGGCATGGCGCTCTCTATCCCAAGGCCAGTTGCCAATCTCGCTGACCGATCGATCATCGATGCCCACAACCACAATGTCAGGATTAGGCTCTGCAAGGCTTACATAGCTCGCAAAATCAAGGAGCGCTGCATCAACTCTTGCAGTCCAATTTTGATGCCAAGCCGCCAAGACGAGTGCCAAGGTGGCCGCCAGCAAGACAGCCCATTCGGTAAATAATCGAAATGTTCTTAAATGAATCGGCTGTGCTCCACCAAAGCCAACGACCCTTTGGTTCTTATTGTGTGATCGATAGCTCCTGGACAGGCCCCCAAACTTTGATCACATCCCCTTCATCAATCTGGAAAGTCGCGACTTTCCAGCGATAAGATGCAGGCTCAAGTTGGGAAACAAGCACAGCGGTTTCGCGCATAGCGACTTCATCGACAATGAGACGGTCCGGATTGGCCGCATCCCATAGCTGGAAGGCATAATACACATCACCTTCCCCTTGCGGGCGCCATGCAAATTTAAACGCGTCATCAAGAGCGGATGGCTCGGCGCTGACCTCAACGCCGGCACGCTTTCGGCGGAAGGTTTCAACCTTGGAAAGCCCCTCCAAGCCCACTTCAGAAATTGCTCTGGAACGGACAAAATAGCGGCCATCTTCTAAGCCAGAAAACTCAGGCTCAAGCTGTTCGCCGATTGCTTCTGTTACAATGTCCACGAAGCCAGCATCATTCGCCAGCTGAGTGCGATAGCGCGACGCACCGTCAAGAGGTGCAATAGAGAACTTCACGTTTTCGTCGGTCTGAATACGACCCGGATCAATCAAAGCCGGCGCGGGCAGCAATTTCTCCTGGCTGCCTAGACCATCTTTAGCAGCAGACAGCCCGAAGCCAGCGGCGGTTGGTTGCTCTTCATTGCCAGCTGCAACGAGCACTTCGCCTTCAACCACTTCGGCAAGGCTCAATTCGTCGCCTTCTACATAGCCCACACGAAATTCGGTCCCGCGCACCGCTGTGACAGCAATCGGTGTTCCGACGCGATAGCGACCATCACCGCGAATTTTAGGTGCGATGACTTCGCTGCGGCCTTTGAGCACGCGCAATTGCACATCGATCTGATCATTGATGAGATAACGACGCGCATCGATAATGCGAACGCGCGAATTGGACGGAATCGAAACGCTGGAATTACCGTCTCCAGCGATCGCGATAAAGCTGTTTCGGCCGGTTGATATTTCAACCCCCTCTAACAGCGAGAGACCACGCTTGGCTGTAAGCTCTCCGCGCCTGCTTCGCAGTTCAACCTTACCGGAAAAACTTTCGACCGATAGCTTGGCCGGTTTGTGTTTCAAAAGGCGGCGCGGGATGCGCAGCTGTTTTCCAACCTGCATCAGCCGAGGGTTACGAACACGGTTTAAGCGGCGCACCTCTTCCAACGCGGCTGCGTTGACCAAGTAATCCTTGGTCAAATGATACAGGGTGTCGGAGGGCTTAACTGTATAGCTGACATAGCCATCGGGCGCAGCAATGGCCGCGCTGGGTGCAGCAGCAATCATCCCGGCTGCCAAGCAACTTAATATGGCTTTTCGCATTTCACATTCCTTTGCCATTCGCATGGACACTGCCTGTGCCTAACACAATATTACCGTAGCATGTCATGAAACGAATGTTTACATCTCAGCTGCGATTGCGACCATCACTCAACTGCGCCTCTCAATCAATGAGACGCTACAAGCAATCCTCGGTTTATCTTTCTTTTCAGGCTTAGAAGCCCTTTTTTGTTGCGTCGCAGCACTGCGGCTCTATCGCAATCTTTCCTCCCCATGCATTCCAACTGCCCATTTTGTAGAAATTGGGCATCTACCGAATAGGAGAACACCTTGAGTACTCGTCCGCCTATCCAGCAAAACCCGGATATCCGCTTTCTTGGAAAGCTTTTGGGTGATGTGATCCGCGATCATGCCGGAGAACGTTTGTTTGAGCGGACCGAGCACATTCGCTCCGCAAGCATTAACCGCCACCGCGGCGGTGAGCTTGTTGATCTGGAGCTTGATCAACTCTCTTTGGATGAAACGCTTGCTTTTGTTCGCGGGTTTGGCCTCTTCTCCATGCTCGCCAATCTGGCTGAAGACCGCGATGGAATCATGGCGGAAAGCGGGCTCGATTTTGGTGAGGCTGTAGAGCGTTTGGGATCACACGGGGTTGAGCGATCAGAAATCATCGATCTTCTCGCCGACTCGCTTATTGTCCCGGTTCTTACCGCGCACCCAACTGAGGTTCGCCGGAAAAGCGTGATTGATCACCGCACGCGTATCGCGGACCTTATGAAGCAACGCGATGCCGATCTGGCTGCTGGACGCGATGCAGGCGCCTCTGAAGACGCGATTTTGCGCCAGATCGCGCTTTTATGGCGCACACGCACGCTGCGCCGCGATAGGCTTTATGTCACTGATGAGGTCGACAACGCGCTCGATTTTCTGGGCGGCGTGTTTCTACCCGTCCTTCCGGAGCTTTACCGCCAATGGGAAGAGACATTGGGCGATAGGCCCGCGAGTTTCTTGCGTTTGGGAAGCTGGATCGGCGGGGACCGCGATGGCAACCCCAATGTTACCGCAGATTCGCTGCGTTATGCATTGGGCCGCGGCGCTGAAACGGTGCTGGGCTTCTATCTAGAACAAGTCCATGAGTTGGGCGGTGAACTGTCCATTTCGAGCGAGCTTGCTGCGATAGAGCCTGAAATCCTCAAACTCGCTGATGCAAGCGGTGACACATCCCCGCACCGCTCTGATGAACCATATCGGCGCGCTATAATCGGCATTTATGCAAGGCTGGCTGCAACTTACACCAAGATCTGCGGCAAAGCCCCTGCCCGCCTGCCCATGAATGAGCAAGCACCGTACGATCACCCTGATGCTTTTGAAAGCGATCTTCGCACCATTGCGCGCTCGCTTGAAAAGCTTGGCGGTTCAACGCTTGCGTCTAGCGGGGCGCTTGGCAAACTGATCCGCGCGGTCAAAACTTTCGGCTTCCACCTTGCAACATTGGACCTGCGCCAAAACAGCTCTGTTCACGAACGCGTGGTTGGTGAATTGCTCGCAAAATCAGGTGTTGAGACGGACTACCTCTCGCTTGATGAAGATGCTCGCGTTGCTCTGTTACGCAAAGAGCTGTCGGGCCAACGCCCATTGCGAACACCTTGGGCTGAATACAGCGAAGAAACGCTCAAAGAGCTCGCTATCATTGATGCCGCGGCCGAGGCGCATGCCCAATTCGGCGCGGCCTGTATTTCGCAATACATCGTATCCATGGCAGAGACCGTCTCCGACCTTCTCGAAGTGCATGTACTGCTACGCGAGGTTGGCCTTTACCAGCACGGCGACACACCTGTTTGTGACATTATGGCGGTGCCGTTGTTTGAGACAATCGGAGATCTTGAAAACGCACCCGGCGTTATGAAAGCCTATTTTGGCCTGCCCGAAGTTGCCGCCATCACATCGAAGCGCGGCGCGCAAGAAGTGATGATTGGCTATTCAGATTCAAACAAGGATGGCGGTTATCTCACCTCAAGCTGGATGCTGGCCCGAGCGAGTGAGGCGCTGGCTCCTGTCTTTGCTGATGCAGGCGTCACCATGCAGCTTTTCCATGGGCGCGGCGGATCTGTCGGGCGCGGTGGCGGATCAGCCTTCGAAGCCATTCGCGGGCAACCTCCCGGCACTGTCAACGGCCGCATCCGCATTACCGAACAGGGCGAAGTGATCGCTGCCAAATTCGGAACACCTGAAACAGCTGCCGCAAACCTAGAAGCGATGGCCAGTGCAAGTGTTCTGGCCACTTTGGAACCGGAGCGCGTTGCAAACGCGGATTACGGCCGCTTTGCGCAAGCAATGGACACGATTTCAACCAACGCCTTCAACGCCTATCGCGACCTAGTTTACGGCACGCCCAATTTCGTCGATTTTTTCCGCCAGATGACGCCCATCGCTGAGATCGCAACGCTCAAAATCGGATCGCGTCCGGCAAGCCGTAAAGCCTCTGATGCAATCGAAGATTTGCGCGCAATCCCGTGGGTGTTTTCGTGGAGTCAGGCCCGCGTGATGCTGCCTGGTTGGTACGGCGTGGGCCATGCGCTCGGACAGTTTGAAGACAAAAGCTTGCTGCGCGAAATGGCAAGCACATGGCCGTTTTTCAAAAACGTACTCGCCAATATGGAACTGGTGCTCGCAAAATCGGATATGGCGATTGCGGCTGAGTATTCGCAATTGGTCGAAGATCAGGCTCTTGCCAAGAGCGTCTTTGCCCGGATCGATGAGGGGTGGAAGAAAACGCATGACGCGCTGCTTGATGCGACCGAGCAGAGTTTCTTACTCGAAAAGAACCCCAAGCTTGATGCGTCCATTCGTTTGCGTTTACCCTATATCGAGCCGCTCAATCTGCTCCAATTGGAACTGCTCAAACGCCACCGCGCCGATGAGCATGACGAGCGGATCGCAGAAGGTATCAAGCTTTCGATCAATGCGATTGCGACGGCTTTGCGCAACAGCGGATAAATACAGTAGCGGGACTGCAAACTAACTGCGCTGCCCCCCGCTTTGGACTTTGGGTTACTCGCCCGAAAAACGATAGAAAGTCTGGGAGAGCGGCGAAAACCCATGCCGCTCAAACAGCCGCGCTGAAGCTTCGTTGCCGTTCCATATAGTCGCGGACACGGCGCAATTGCGCGTTTGGTTCAGCGGATCAAACGTGCGCAGGCAGGTCAGAAAG